>JAFZUB010000097.1 GCA_017618515.1 Bacteroidaceae bacterium | reverse complement strand
TGAAATACTGCGTAAAGGCGCTGGCAGCAATAGTCATGGCTGCTGCGCTTCCCTTTGGTGTGTAGTTCATGTCGCTGGCTATGCCGCACGCCAGCGTCAGTGTAGCTACGGCATCTGCTTGTTTTTGCGTGAAGTCGGGCTTCAGTGTAAAGGTATTGTTTTCGGGATTGAAACTGTATGAATAGTCGTATATGTCCAACATGCTAGACCAGTCGAAGGTAACCTTTCCGAAGTCCATAGTTAGTACTTCTTCTGTACCATTGCCTTGTTTCACGCTCAGCGAGTGGCTGCCGCGCCCATGGGCTGGATAGCGGTAGTAGTTCATCAGTTGGCTCATAGATGTGGCGATGCAGCCAGTCGGAATCTCGGCATAAGTGCCTTTGTCCGAGGGATAGGTGTAGTCGTCGTCAGAGCTCTTGATGTAGTGTGGCACCATGGCGTTGTAAGGATCCCACTGGCTCCATATGGTCTTGATTAGCGGCTCCACATGGTCAGGCACACTCTCGGGCATCTTTAGGCTTTTCTGTTCAAACATGTGCGAAGGTGCCTCTTCCGACAGCAAGGTGTTGGTGGTCTCTATCCAGGCAGTCAGGGCTAGCGGCATATCGGGCTCACTATAACTCGATTCTGAAAAACCGAGCACAGACATCATTTCTTTATTCCTTGCCAGCACCACAAAACGGTCGCCGTCAGTAGCTACTGCGAGATTTTCTTTTTGCAGAGCAAGTGTTATATTTTCGGCGCGGTAAGTTTTGGAGGCTGACATGCCGTTCTGCTGACCTGTGTGGTCGGCAAAAAATGTCGCTGCCGCCTCTCTCAACTCGTCGTCAGTGCGCATCTGGCCTCTTGCTGCGGCGAGAATAAGCAGGGAAATCAAGACGCAGAGTAATCTGTACATGGTTTTCTTCCGTTATCTCCTTTTTCTACTTCTATCTTCTTTTTTCCTCGCACCACTTGCGGGCATTGACAAAGGCCTCTACCCACGGAGTTATATCATCGGCTAGACGGTCGGCAGGATAGGTGCCGCACTGCCAGGGGAAGAAAGCGCGTTCAGGGTGAGGCATCATCGCCAAGTGGCGGCCGTCCGTCGAGCAGATGCCCGCGGTGCAGTAGTCGGAGCCGTTGGGGTTGGCGGGGTAGCCTTCGTAGCTGTATTTAAGCACAATATTATATTTATCTTCAGGATAGGGCAGTTGGAAGCGTCCCTCGCCGTGGGCTACCCACACACCGAGTTTGTTGCCGCTCAGCGAACCGAGCATCACACTGCGGTTTGTCTGCACAGTCACTCCCACGAAGCCGCTCTCAAACTTGTGGCTTACGTTGTGGAGCATCTTGCTGCTATTGGGCAGCTCGGGATTGACGAGTCCCAGTTCTACCATCAACTGACAGCCGTTGCATACGCCGAGGCTGAGGGTGTCTTCGCGGGCATAGAAGCGGTCGAGGGCTGCTTTGGCACGCGGATTATAAAGGAAAGCTCCGGCCCATCCCTTGGCGGAACCGAGTACGTCGGAGTTGGAGAATCCGCCGCAGAAAACAATCATCTGTATGTCGTCGAGCGTCTCACGACCACTGATGAGGTCGGTCATCATCACGTCTTTCACGTCAAAGCCTGCCAAATGGAGCACGTATGCCATCTCTCTCTCTCCGTTGGTGCCTTTCTCACGGATTATAGCAGCCTTGACGCCCGATTTGTCTTTCCTGTTGGGACTGATGCCCAACTGGGCAAACTGGCCGGTGAAATCGCGGTTAAAGGCAAATTCCACGGGTTGCTCCTTGTAGTTATTGTAGCGCTCATCGGCTGTACCGTTGAAACTCTGGTGTGTGTCAAGCTTATAGGAGGTGTGATACCATACATCGCGCAGGTAGTCGATGCCAAACTGATGGGTTATGCCGTCTTGGTTTACCAAGATGTGGCGCTCATCACTGGGCTTGCCAATCTCTACAAAGGCTACGCCAGCATCATCGAGCACTTTCTTCACTGCAGCCTTGTTGCTATTGGCTATCTGGATTACCACGCCCGGGTTCTCAGCGAAGAGAATCTTCACGAGGTCGGGCTCCTTGAATCCGTCCACGTTAATCTCCATGCCGCCCTCTACGTTGGCGAAGCACATCTCCAGCAATGTGGTGATTAGTCCGCCGGCGGAGATGTCGTGACCCGCAATCACGAGGCGCTTGTCTATCAGTTGCTGCACTGTGTTGAAAGCTGCGCGGAAGTAGTCGGCACTCTTGCAGGTTGGCACATTGCTGCCCACATAGCCGAGGCTCTGGGCAAAGGCTGAGCCGCCGAGGCGTAGCTTGTCAAAGCTAAAGTCAATATGCAACAAGGTGGTCTTGGCATCATTTTTTATCACGGGACTCACTACCTTGCGCACATCGCTTACCTGACCGCCTGCACTAACTATCACGGTACCCGGCGATATTATCTTGTCGCCGTTGGGATATTGCTGACTCATGGAGAGCGAGTCCTTGCCCGTTGGCACATTTATTTTAAGTGCGCAGCAGAAATCGCTCAGGGCCTGCACTGCTTTGTAAAGGCGGGCATCCTCACCCTTCTGCGAGCGACAGGGCCACATCCAGTTGGCACTCAGAGAGATACTATCCATACCTTCCTCCAGCGGTGCCCACACAATGTTGGTCAGCGCTTCGCTCACAGTCAGCACGGAGCCTGCCTCGGAGCTAGCTAGTCCTGCTTGGGGTGCATGGCCTAGAGCGGTGGCGATTCCCTTGCGGCCTCTGTAGTCGAGGGCCACTACGCCAACGTCGCTCAGCGGTAGCTGCAACTCGCCCTGACACTGCTGGCGAGCAATCTTGCCAGTTACGGAGCGGTCCACCTTGTTAGTGAGCCAGTCCTTGCAAGCCACGCTCTCCAGTTGCAGCATAGCCTCAAGGTATTCGGCTATTTTGCCCTGTTCATATACTACGTCTTGGTATGTGCGC
>JAFZUB010000011.1 GCA_017618515.1 Bacteroidaceae bacterium | reverse complement strand
CGACTGTATGTCGGCGATGCGCACTCCGTATTGACTCATGGCGGCGAGCATGCGCACGAGCAGCTTGTTGGCATTGGCGCGTTTTTTGATAATGTCGTCGCCGGAGTGGCCGCCGGTGAGGCCGCTCACCTGCAATTTGAAGAAGTACTGTCCCTGGGGCGCGGGCTCAAGGGTGGGGTGGAAAGTGATGGTGGTGGTGGCACCGCCTGCGCAGGAGATGAATATCTGTCCCTCATCCTCGGAGTCGAGATTGATGAGGTAGTCGGCTTTCATAAAGCCCGGCTCAAGACCTAAGGCTCCAACGAGGCCTTCTTCCTCACACACGGTGAAGAGGCACTCCAGCGGGCCGTGCTCGATGGTGTCGTCTTGCAGAATGGCCATCTGCATGGCTACGCCGATGCCGTCGTCAGCGCCGAGGGTGGTGCCTTTGGCTCTGAGCCAGTCGCCGTCAACGTAGGTCTGGATAGGGTCCTTGGTGAAGTCGAAGTCGAGGCCTGCCACTTTCTCGCATACCATGTCCATGTGGCTCTGCAGCACGGTGGCCTTGAGGTTTTCATAGCCCGGGGTGGCGGGTTTGCGGATAAGCACGTTGCCTACTGAGTCCTGCAGGGTTTCGAGGCCGAGCTTGTGGCCGAAGTCAACGAGGAAAGCGCTCATCTGCTGCTCCTTGTAGGAGGGGCGGGGAATCTGATTGATCTGTGCAAAGCAGTCAAAGACGGCTTTGGGTTGTAATGTGGCTGATGTCATAATAGTTATGTTTTTATGTGATTTTCTTGCGAATTAAGATAAAATAACATACACTTTTTTATGCTTAATCGAATAAAAAAACTATCTTTGCACCTTGTAATAGTGTGAGGACCGTTTCCTTATGCGCTGCGAATATAGTAAAAAATGCTCAAAGAGGTGATATTTGTCTTGGTAATTGTAGCAATTGCGGTCGTTTTGCTCTGCATCCGACTGCTGTTTGGCCGCAAAAACGTGGTGAACAGTCACATCGAGGGCAATCGCGAAATGGAGCGACGCGGCATACGCTGCGTGAGGCATCAGGATATGGAGGCACGCCTCAACAGTGGACTGAAAGTGAAAGAACATTAAATATTAAACCCAATAAAATGAAAAAGACATTTTTGTTTGCGCTGCTGATGGGCTGCGCTGTGATGATGAGTTCGTGTGGTCAGAAGGAAGCCAAGCCTGCAAAGGATGGCGCAAAAACTGAGGCTGCTGCTGAAGATAATGGCGTGAAGATAGCCTTTGTGGACATCGACACACTGATGGCCAAGTATGAGTATTATCTCGATTGCAGCAATCTGCTGGAGAAGAAGCGCACAAGTATCAGCAATACGCTGAACAACAAGGGCGTAGCACTGCAGAAAGAGATGGCCGACTTCCAGGAGAAGGTGCAGAGCGGACTGGTGAGCCAAGACCAGGCTACCAAGATGCAGGCTGCCCTCATCAAGAAGCAGAACCAGCTGCAGAGTTTGCAGGACAATCTGGCCGAGGAGTTCCAGAAGGAGCAGGACAAGTACAACAAATCGCTCCACGACTCTATCGACAACTTCCTGGCATCCTACAACAAGACCGCAGGCTACACCTACATCCTCTCACGCAGCAACGACAACATACTGCTCGCTGACCCCAAGTGCAACATCACCGACGAGGTAATCAACGGCCTCAACAAGCGCTACGGCAAGGGGGAGAAAGGGAAGAGTGAAGAGTAAAGAGTAAAAAGGGTAAAGTGATTGCCCCCTCTTATCTAACTGTAAAAAACTTAAAAATCTTCAACCATGACAATAACCATCCGCTGCGTCAACGACGGCAAGAGCTATCAGGTGAACGAGGGTGCCTCGCTGCTCGATATAGGCCATCAGATAATGCCCGACAAAATGCCGGAAATAGTCGTAGGCAAAGTGAACAACAGGGTAGCAGGCCTTACTGCCAGAGTCTATAACAACTCCGATATCGAGTTTAGCGGCATCGCATCGCCCTATGGGATGAGGACATATACCCGAACTTTATTGTTCATACTGAGCAAGGCCGTCAGCAATCTCTACAAAGGCGTCAGCGTCAGTGTGGAGGCTCCCATTTCCAACGGCTACTACATCTGCCTCCGCCACTCACACGGCAGAGTCGTGGACTCCGCCGATGTGCGCAAGGAGATGGACAAGCTGATAGCCCAGGACCTGCCTTTTGTGCAGCAGCGCAAGCCCGCTGACGAGGTGATAGCCATGTATGAGAGGGCAGGCATGACAAGCAAGGTCAAGCTGCTGCGGAGCACCGGTCGCCTCTACACCACATACTATACCCTCGACGGGTACCCCGACAACTATTACGGAGCGCTCTGCCCCTCCACCGGTTATATCAAACTGTATGGTCTGGAGAATTATTATGACGGACTGTTGCTGAGGCTGCCCGACCCCGCGGTGCCCAACAAGCTCAAGCCTGCCATCAAACAGGAGAAGATGCTCGAGGTGTTCAACACCTACCACCGACTGCAGGAATTGGGAGGAGTGCGCACCATCGGTGACCTCAACGAGGTTTGTGCCCAGGGATATACCAACGATGTGATTAACGTCTGGGAGGCATTCCAGGAGCGACAGATATGCCACATGGCAGAGGACATAGTCGCCAAGAGGACCATCAAGATGGTGCTCGTGGCAGGTCCTTCGTCCAGCGGCAAGACCACATTCAGCAAGCGACTCAGCGTGCAGCTGATGACATGCGGATATAAGCCCGTGCCCATTTCGCTGGATGATTATTTCGTGCCGCGTGCACAGACACCGCGAGATGAGAAGGGCGACTATGACTACGAAACTATCGACGCTCTCAACCTGCCCCTCTTGGCCGAGCAGCTGCAGCAACTGTTCGACGGCAAGGAGGTGGAGCTGCCACGCTACGACTTCGTTACCGGGGAGAGTGTACCCAGCGGCAAACATCTGAAACTGCAGCCCCATGACATCGTGGTCATCGAAGGCATCCACGCCCTCAACCCCAGGCTCACCGAAACCATCGACGACTTGTACAAATATAAGATATATGTGTCGGCGCTGACCACCATACAGCTCGACAACCATAACTATATCTCGCCCAGCGACAACCGACTGATGCGCCGCATAGTCAGAGACGCCCAGTTCCGAGGTAGCTCAGCAATGGACACCATACGACGATGGCCAAGCGTCAGGGCGGGTGAAAGGAAATGGATTATACCGTTCCAGGAGAATGTGGACGTGATGTTCAACTCCGCTCTGGTGTATGAGTTGGCAAGCCTGAGGTCTCAGGTCATGCCTCTGCTGGAGATGGTGCCAGAAAACGAGCCCGAGTACTACGAGGCCTTCCGCCTGTTGAAACTGCTGCGCTATATCAACCCTATAAATATATTCGGTACGCCCCAGCCCTCGCTACTGCGCGAGTTCCTTGGAGGCAGCACATTCAAATATTAAGCCATGAACTACGGATTTGTAAGGGTGGCGGCCGCCATACCCAATGTGAGAGTCGCCAACTGCGAGTACAACGCCGAGCATATCAGTCAGTTGATAGCCAAGGCCGAGGAGGCGCAGGCCGAGGTGGTGTGCTTTCCCGAGCTAAGCATCACGGCCTACACATGCCAGGATCTGTTCGCCTCACAGCAACTGCTGGACAAGGCAGAGATTGCTCTGATGCAGATAGCCGAGGCCACTAGGCCGCTGAAAGTCACCGCGATAGTGGGCATGCCCGTCAGTTGCGACGGCATGCTGCTCAACTGCGCCGTGGTGGTGAGCGGTGGCAAGATAGTGGGCGCCGTGCCCAAGAGCTACCTGCCCTGCTACCGCGAGTTCTATGAGATGCGATGGTTTGCCTCGGCGGTCAAGTTGCCGTCCATGACCATCATGCTGGCGGGACAGACGGTGACCATTGACCGTCGCCAGATATTCGAGACTCCGTCGTTCAAGTTTGGCATAGAATTATGTGAGGACCTCTGGGCTCCCGAGCCGCCGAGCACCCAGCTTGCCTTGGGCGGAGCCGAGGTTATCTTCAATCTCAGCGCCTCCAACGACCTCGTGGGCAAGGAGGACTACCTCAACAGCCTGCTCGCCCAGCAGAGCGCACGCCTCCACTGCGGCTATGTATATTCCGGCTGCGGCTATGGCGAGAGCACCCAAGACCTCGTCTTCGGCGGCAAGGCTATGATTTACGAGAACGGTCACCTGCTGGCAGAGGCAGAGCGTTTCTCCTTGGATGAGCAGCTCATTTTCACCGAGATAGACGTGGAGCGTCTGCGCTCCGAGCGCCGCACCAACACCACCTTCTCTGTCAGCGCGACAAACTTCAGATGCCCTGTTGCCAGAGTGGAGGTGCCGCAGACTCCGGTGGTGTATGAAGATTTCAGTCTGACACGCACTATCGACCCCCATCCCTTCGTACCGGAGGGCAAGGACCTCGACGAGCGTTGCCAAGAGATATTCAACATTCAAGTGCGTGGCCTTGCCAAGCGCATCGACCATGTGAAGTGCGACACCCTCGTGCTTGGCATCAGTGGCGGCCTTGACTCTACCCTCGCCCTGCTCGTCAGCGTGAAGGCCTGCGACCTGCTCGGTCGTCCGCGCCAGAGTGTGGTGGGCATCACCATGCCAGGCTTCGGTACCACCACCCGCACCTACACCAATGCCACCAACCTGATGAAGATGCTCGGCATCACCATCCGTGAGATAAGCATCGCCGAGGCATGCGAGCAGCACTTCCGCGATCTCGGCTACGATCCTGCTGCGCGTGACATTACTTACGAGAATGCTCAAGCGCGTGAACGCACACAAATACTCATGGATGCTGCCAACCAGATGAATGGCATCGTCGTGGGCACCGGCGACCTCAGCGAGCTGGCCCTCGGATGGGCGACCTACAATGGCGACCACATGTCGATGTACGGCGTCAACGCCTCCGTGCCCAAGACGCTGGTGCGCCACCTCGTAGTGTGGACAGCCCGCAATATGGTGGACGACGCCTGCCGCGCTGTGCTTGAGGACATCGCCGCCACCCCCATCAGCCCCGAGTTGCTGCCTGCCGACGAACAGGACAATATCACTCAGCGCACCGAGGACCTTGTGGGCCCCTACGAGCTGCACGACTTCTTCCTCTACTACACCCTGCGCCACGGCTTCGCGCCCCGCAAGACCGAGTTTCTTGCCCGCGCCGCTTTCGCCGGCAAATATGATGACGACACCATCCGCCATTGGCTGCGCACCTTCTTGCGCCGCTTCTTCCAGCAGCAGTTTAAGCGCTCCTGTATGCCCGACGGCCCCAAGGTGGGCTCCTGCTCTCTCTCGCCTCGCGGCGACTGGCGTATGCCTTCTGATGCTGACGCAGCACAGTGGCTCGCCGAGTTGGAATAAGGAAGAATAATAGAAAAGTTGAAAGTGAAGACGATACTCTGCACATTCCTGGCTCTCTTCTTCGTGGGTTTAGCGTCGGCTGACAAGAAACCTACTGACAACATCACTCTCTTTGCCGTGGCCTCGCTGCCGCAGGGAGTGGAGGAGGTGTATCTCGATGACAGCGTGATAGTTACCGTGACGCTGTACGCCAATGTCAACTTTGATAAGATTGACAATAAGAGCGATAAAATTCCCACTATCAAGAAGAGCACAGTTCACCGCTATAATGCCGGGCGTCGTCTCACTCAAGATATAGCAGCCTACAAAGGCAAGCGCTACTATGCCGTGCGTGCAGAGCAATATGCCGTCACACCATCCGCACTGGGAGAAATTACTTTCCCTGCGCTGCAATATAACGTAGTGCTCAGCGTGCAGGAAAAGCAGCAGGCCAATCCTTTCGACCCTTTCAGCGACTTTTGGGGCTTCGGCCGTACCCAGACTAAAAAGGTGCAGAAGAACTGCACTTCCGAGCCTCTGAAGATAAAAGTCAGCAAGCGACCCCGCAAAACCATAGAAGAACTGCGCAAGAGTGGTGCAACGGTGATGTAAAAGTTCGCAAGTTTATACTTTATTGGGTATTAAACTTGGTCTATTCGCAAAAAAAAGCTAAATTCGCCGCGCAGTTTATAAAAAAGATAAAAATCTCAAATTTAAAATTTCAAATATTCTATGTGGTTAATTAAATCTTCTATTGGAAAGAAAGTGGTAATGTCGGTTACCGGCATTGCGCTGATTCTTTTCCTGACGTTTCATGCATGCATGAACGTTGTGGCGCTGTTTAGTGCGGAGGCTTACAATGCCATCTGTGCTTTCCTTGGCGCGAACTGGTATGCCGTAGTGGCAACTGCAGCCTTGGGTGCTCTGGTGGCCCTGCACTTTGTGTTTGCTATCATTCTGACCTTGCAAAACCGTAAGGCTCGTGGCGGTAGCGGTTATGCCGTTTCTACCAAGGTTAACGGCGGCAAGGTGGAGTGGTCGTCAAAGAACATGTTTGTGCTTGGCCTCATCGTATGCTTGGGCTTGCTGCTGCACCTCTACAATTTCTGGTACAACATGATGTTTGCCGAGATTGTGGGCATGGAGGGCGCTCTGTCGCCTACTGACGGCTACGGCTTTATTGAGCAGACCTTCGGGTGTCCGGTGTATGCCTGTCTGTACATTGTGTGGCTTGCTGCACTGTGGTTCCATCTGAGCCACGGCTTCTGGAGTGCATTCCAGACTCTGGGTGCGAACGGCAAGACTTGGTTCAAGCGCGTTAAGGTTATCGGCATTGTGTGGGTAACAATCGTTGTCCTGATGTTTGTGGCTGTGGTTGTGGCTTTTGCTACCGGCCTTGTGGGCTGCTGTGGTGACGGCTGCGGCGATGCCTGCCATAAGGTTGTCGAGGCTTGCGGCGCAACGTGTTAACTTTCGAACTTTATTAACTTTCGAACTTTTATCAAAATGACAAAGCTTAATTCAAGAATACCCGAAGGTCCCGTTGCTGAGAAGTGGACCAACTTCAAGGCTCATCAGAAACTGGTGAATCCGAAGAACAAGCTGAAGCTCGATGTCATCGTGGTGGGTACGGGTCTGGCTGGTGCCAGTGCCGCTGCCTCGCTAGGTGAGATGGGCTTCAACGTATTGAATTTCTGCATCCAGGACAGCCCGCGCCGCGCTCACTCTATTGCTGCGCAGGGCGGTATCAATGCTGCAAAGAATTATCAGAACGATGGTGACTCTGTCTATCGTCTGTTCTACGACACCGTGAAGGGTGGCGACTACCGTGCTCGTGAGGCTAATGTGTATCGTCTGGCTGAGGTGTCCAACAATATTATCGACCAGTGCGTGGCTCAGGGCGTGCCTTTCGCCCGTGAGTATGGCGGCATGTTGGCAAACCGCTCGTTTGGCGGTGCTCAGGTGAGCCGTACTTTCTACGCCAAGGGTCAGACGGGCCAGCAGCTGCTGCTCGGTGCCTACAGCGCACTGAGCCGTATGGTGGAGGCTGGCAAGGTGAAGCTCTACACTCGCTATGAGATGGCTGACGTGGTGGTGGTTGACGGTCGTGCCCGCGGTATCATCGCCAAGAATCTTGTGACGGGTAAGCTGGAGCGCTTTACTGCCAACGCTGTGGTGATTGCCACCGGTGGTTATGGCAACACATACTTCCTCTCCACTAACGCTATGGGCTGCAACTGCTCTGCCGCAGTGGCTTGCTACCGCAAGGGTGCTATGTTTGCCAACCCGAGCTATGTGCAGATCCACCCGACGTGTATCCCCGTGCACGGCGACAAGCAGTCGAAGCTGACGCTGATGTCGGAGTCGCTGCGTAACGACGGCCGTATATGGGTGCCTAAGAAGTTGGAGGATGCCAAGGCTCTGCAAGCTGGCACCAAGCACGGATGGGACATCCCCGAGGAGGACCGCGACTATTACCTGGAGCGCCGCTATCCGGCCTTCGGTAACCTGGTGCCTCGTGACGTGGCCAGCCGCGCCGCTAAGGAGCGCTGCGACAAGGGCTTCGGCGTCAACAACACTGGTCTGGCCGTGTTCCTCGACTTCTCTGAGTCTATCAACCGTCTGGGCATAGACATCGTGATGCAGCGCTACGGCAACCTCTTCGAGATGTATCAGGAGATTACCGATGTGTTCCCCGGCGAGAAGGCTAACGTCATCAACGGCGTGCAGTACTACAAGCCCAGGATGATTTTCCCCGCCGTCCACTATACGATG
>JAFZUB010000096.1 GCA_017618515.1 Bacteroidaceae bacterium | reverse complement strand
TGCTGCAGCCTTTATATAAGAAATGTGTTAAGGCCATTCGCGATGTAGACCAGAACCACATCATCCTGCTGGGTGGTGCCCACTGGAACAGCTTCTTCTGGATGCTCGACGATGCCAGCTACGACGATAAGCTGATGTACACCTGCCACCGCTACGGCGGCCCTGCCACCAAGGAGGCCATTACGCACTACATCAACTTCCGCGACTCCATCAACCGCCCTATGTATATGGGCGAGTTCGGACATAACACCATGGAGTGGCAGGCCGACTTTGTGAACGTGCTCAAGCAGAACAATATTGGCTACACTTTCTGGCCATACAAGAAGGTTGACAACTCGTGTATGATGGGTATTCAGCGCCCTGAGGGTTGGGACAGCATCGTGGTGAAGTACTCAGAGACATCGCGCAATACCTATCAGGAATGGCGCGAGGCACGCCCCAATCAGGCAGAGTTCCGCAAGCTGCTCAGCGAGTTTGCCCGCAACTGCCGCTTTGAGAATTGCACCCCGCAGAAGGACTACATCCAGTCCATGGGGCTGAAATAGTGACGGCTTCCCCCCTGTCATCTCGACTAAGCGAAGCGCATGGAGAGATCTCTTAAATCTCCGAAGGAGATATTTTCGCAAGCGAAGCGGCAAGAAGCCGCAGAGATGTCTCGACTACGCTCGACATGACAGAGTGAAAAAATGAATAATAAACAAATAATATAATGAAAAAGATCATCATGTCAGCACTCCTGTTAGGCGCATCAGCCACCACTCAGGCACAGAGTCTACCCGTGTATCTCGACGAGAGTAAACCCATCGAGCAGCGCATCGACGATGCACTGAGCCGCATGACGCTCGACGAGAAGATTGCCGTTATCCACGCGCAGTCTAAGTTTTCAAGCCCCGGTGTAAAACGTCTGGGATTCCCCGACCTGTGGACCGACGATGGACCTCACGGAGTACGCCCCGATGTGCTGTGGGACGAGTGGGAGCAGGCTGGACAGACCAACGACTCGTGTGTTGCTTTCCCTGCACTTACCTGCTTGGCAGCCACATGGAACCCCGCGCTGTCACGCCTGTATGGCGAGAGCTTAGGCGAAGAGGCATTGTATCGCAACAAGAGTGTGATGCTGGGTCCTGGCGTCAACATCTATCGCACACCACTGGGCGGACGTAACTTCGAGTACATGGGCGAAGACCCCTGGCTGGCATCGCGCATGGTGGTGCCCTACGTTCAGGGACTGCAGTCGAAGGGCGTGGCTGCCTGCGTAAAGCACTACGCGCTGAACAACGACGAGGAGTACCGTCATCAGGTAAACGTTATTGTAAGCGACCGCGCTCTGCACGAGATTTATCTGCCTGCCTTCAAGGCTGCCGTTCAGGAGGGTGGGGCATGGGCCATCATGGGTGCCTACAACCTCTATCAGGGTGTGCACAACTGCCACAACGCAACCATGCTCAACAAGATTCTGAAGAAGGACTGGGGTTTTGACGGTGTGGTGATAAGCGACTGGGGCGGATGCCACGACACCGAGGAGGCTATCAAGAACGGACTAGACCTTGAGTTCGGTTCGTGGACCGATGGTCTCACCATGGGTGCAACCAATGCATACGACAATTATTATATGGCGCTTCCTTACAAGAAGCTTATCAGGGAAGGAAAATATACTACTAAGGAGCTGGACGAGAAGGTGCGCCGTGTGCTGCGCCTTTTCTACCGCACCACCATGAAGCGCAACAAGCCTTTCGGATTCCTCTGCAGCGAGAGTCATTACGATGCGGCGCTCAAGATTGCCCAGGAGGGTATCGTTCTTTTGAAGAATGATCGCAACCTGTTGCCTATCGACCTGAAGAATACCAAGCGCGTGCTGGTGGTTGGCGAGAACGCCATCAAGATGATGACCGTGGGTGGTGGCTCTTCATCGCTCAAGGCTCAGAAGGAAATCCTGCCTCTGGATGGCATCAAGGCACGTCTGGCTGGCGTGGATGTTGACTACGCCCGTGGCTACGTTGGCGATACCGTTCAGAGCTACAATGGCGTTACCGTGGGCCGCTCACTCTACGAGACCCGCACTCAGGCCGAGCTCACTGCCGAGGCTGTTGAGAAGGCCAAGCAGGCCGACGTGGTAATCTTTGTAGGCGGACTGAACAAGAGCGACCATCAGGACTGCGAGGGTCACGACCGCCAGAGCTACGACCTGCCTTACGCCCAGAACGAGGTTATCGAGGCCATCCTCAAGGTTAACCCACGTCTGGTTTACGTAAATATCTCAGGTAACGGTGCTGCCCTGCCTTGGATAAACAAGGTTCCTGCCGTGGTTCAGGCTTGGTTCATCGGCAGCGAGGCTGGCGAGGCTATCGCATCGGTTCTGGCTGGCGACGTTAACCCATCGGGCAAGCTGCCATTCACATGGTATGTATCGCTCGACCAGTGCGGCGCACACGCCACCAAGAGCTATCCTGGCACATGGCGCGAGGATTACAAGATTATCGACGAGGAGTACAAGGAGGGAATCTACGTGGGCTATCGCTACACCGATGTCAAGAAACTTAAGCCACTCTTCGCATTCGGTCACGGCCTGAGCTATACAACCTTTAAGGTTGGTAAGGCAACTGCCGAC
>JAFZUB010000095.1 GCA_017618515.1 Bacteroidaceae bacterium | reverse complement strand
CCGCCGCCGCGGTGGTCGCGGATGCCGTACTTGGCTTGATAGGTGTAGTCGGCATGCGATGGGCGGTAGATGCGCCGCATATTGTCGTAGTCGGCTGACTGTTGCGAGGTATTGCGCACGAGGAAACCGATGGGTGTGCCGGTGGTCTTGCCCTCAAAGATGCCTGAGAGCAGCTCCACGTTGTCGGCCTCGGCCCGCTGGGTGGTGAGCATGCTCTGCCCCGGGCGGCGACGCGCCATCTCACACTGCAGGAAGTTTGTGTCAACCTCTATGCCGGCGGGCATGCCGTCGATGACGCCACCAATGGCGGGACCGTGGCTCTCGCCGAAGGATGTCAGCCTGAATATCTGTCCGAAAGTGTTCATAAACTATTTAACATTGAGCATTGAACATTGAGTATTATTTATGGCAGTGTCCACAGTCACACTCGCCCTCGCAGCCGTCACATTCTCCGGCCATCATAGAGAGGAAGGCGGTGATTTCCTGCGGAGTGGCTTCGTGGGTGTCGATTATCTCACCGCGAAATTGGAGGTCCATACCGGCAAGGGCGTGATTGAAGTCCATCACTACGCTGGTGGCGTTCACTTCCTTGACAAGGCCCTCAAATTGTGTGCCGTCTTCGTTGACCATGGGCACCACGTTGCCGGGGTAGATGGTGTCGATGGCAAAGTGCCCCTCATTGTCGCGGAAGATTTCCTTGGGCAGAGTCTTCACGCGATCCTCGTCGTAGTCGCCGTAGGCCTTGTCCTTGGGAATCTGGAAATCAAACTTGTCGCCAGGATTCAGGTCTGCTATGCGTGCCTCAAAATCGGGCAGCGCATAACCAAGGCCAGTGATAAACTCAAAGGGACGGTCCTTGCTGGTCTTCTCAACTAGCACGGGCACATTGTCTTCACCCTCGCTGATGAAGAGTTCATAGCTTAGGCTGTAAAATTTGTTGTCTGCCATGGTAAGATTATTGAAAATTGAGGATTGAAAATTGAGGATTGAGTATTGAGTATTGAGGATTGAGGATTGCCGCTTCGCTCTCGCGACGGCTTTGCCGTTGAGATTTGATAAATTCACTGCTGCGAAGTTACTCAAAAACTGCGACATTACGTTGATAAAGTGTTAAAAAATTTGGTGTAACGGCGTGCAAATCAAAAATAATGCTAAAATGACGAATAAATATTGTGTAAAGCAACTGCCCTTTGCGCGCGAACATATAACTTTGCACGTTGAATTAACAGCCAGTCATGCTGAAATACGCGATAATGCTAATCTCGCCCATAGTGGCACTGCTCTCGGCTTGCAGCGACCAGTACAATATTATGGGTAATTCGTCGGTGCCTACCTACGATGGCAATGTGCTGTACCTCAAAGTGATGAGTGGCGGTGCGCCTGCGATGGCCTACGACTCTTCTGAGGTGGTGCACGGCAAGTTTGGCTTTGAAGGAATAATCGACACCGTGTGCATGGCGCAGCTATATATGGGCACATCCAGTCTGCTGCCTATAGTGCTGGAGAGTGGTGACATACAGATTAGTTTCACCGACACAGAGCAGACGGTGCGCGGCGGCACGCTCAACGAACGCCTCTACAAGTTCCTTAATGAGAATGCGCGGCTGCAGAACGAGATACAGAGTAATACCCATAACCTGGCACGCCTTATTATGAACGGTGCCACACCGGCCACACACCTGCAGATAGAGCGTCGCAACGAGGATCTGCAGGACAGGCTCGACAAACTCTGGATAAACTTTATCAGCGAAAATAGCGACAACGTGCTCGGCCCGATTTATTTCATGGAGTACACGTCGCAGTATTTCTATCCTGTCATAACCCCCCAGATAGAAAAGATTATACGTCGGGCGCCCGAATCATTTTTGAGCAATCCCGACGTGCAGAGTTATCTGCGTGACGCACGGTTTAACATGCGTCTGATGCAGGGTGACTTTTAAGGTTGAAAACTTTTATGCGTGCTGCCAGCCTTGGGCTTGGAGCGGAAATTCTGCGCCGTCGCGAGTGATTAGCTGGGCGCCTATCTCCTCTTTCTCTATTCTACCAATGATGTGAACGCCTTCTATCTGAGCGATGCGTTCATAGTCCTTTAGCGCCACGGTGAAGAGCAACTCGTAGTCTTCGCCTCCGTTGAGAGCGCAGGTTATGGGACTGAGACTGAACTGCTCGGCTTGGATAGAGGTCTGGTAGTCGATGGGCAGACGCTCCTCGTAGATGGAGCAGCCGCAGTGGCTCTCATGGCAGATGTGCATGAGTTCAGAGCTGAGACCGTCGGAGATGTCTATCATAGATGTTGGCTTGATGCCAGCCTCGCGCAGTTTTTGTATAATGTCGCCGCGCGCCTCGGGTTTCAACTGGCGCTCCAGCAGATACTCTTTGCCTTGGAAGTCGGGCTGAAGACCCTCTCCCTGTCCCTCCCCCTCTATGGGGTGGGTTTGATTGAATACGGCTTTTTCTCTTTCCAGCAGCTGCAAGCCCATATAGGCTGCTCCCAAATCACCGCTGACGCAGATGAGGTCAGTGTCCTTGGCGCCCGAGCGATAGACGATGTCGTCTTTTGCAGCCTTACCGATACAGGTGATGCTGATGGCGAGGCCCGTGAGCGAGGAACTGGTGTCGCCGCCCACGATGTCAACATTATGGCGCTGGCAGGCGAGCTTGATACCATCGTAGAGCTGCTCCAGGTCTTCCACGCAGAAACGCTTGCTGATACCAAGGCTCACAGTCAGTTGTGTAGGTTGGCCGTTCATGGCGTAGATGTCGGAGATATTGACCATCGCGGCCTTGTAGCCGAGATGCTTGAGGGGCACATAGGTGAGGTCGAAGTGTATTCCCTCGAGCAGCAGATCGGTGGTAAGAAGCATGCAGCTTTCTCCTTTCTCCTTACTCTGTTCTCCTAATTCTATTACTGCGCAGTCGTCGCCGACACCTTTGGTGGTGGAAGGCTGCTGCGGCTTTATATCGTCGGTGAGGTGGCGGATGAGGCCAAACTCGCCAAGGGTGGATATCTCTGTACGCTTAGACATGGGACATTGAACATT
>JAFZUB010000094.1 GCA_017618515.1 Bacteroidaceae bacterium | reverse complement strand
TTTAGTGAATTTCCCCAACCTCTAACCATTAACCTCTAAGTTTTTCCATAATATCTGCGGGGGCTATGCCGTGGCGATAGAGGTCAGCCATGATGTCCATCTTGGGAGCAACATGGGCAAAGAAGTGGCGATAACCAGAGCAGAGATATGTAGCCCCCCTCCAGCTCTCCGAGGGGAGTTTCTTTTCTATTCTCTGTTCTCTATTATCTATCCAGTTCTTTGGGCATTCGCCGTGGCAGGCAAAGAACCATTGGCACTGCTGGCATGTGGGGGGCAGCCCCAGACTTTTCTTGGCAGCGAAGCGACTCTGCTGTTCGCCGTACATCATATCTATCAGTGTGCGCTGGCGGATATTGCCCAGCCGATGCTCGGGAAAGACGAAATGGTCGCAACTATAGACATCGCCGTTGGCCTCAATTACTCCTGCGTGGCCGCACTCGGCGGCTAGGGTGCATAGGCCAGGCGTCACACCGAGCCAGTTGGCCAGCGTGGCATCGAATATCTGCACAAAGACTTCGCCCACATCGTGTTGCACCCACTCGTCGAAGATGGCACAGAGAAAGTCGCCCCACTCATCGGGCTTGACAGCCATAGGTAGCACATCTTGGCCATTGCTCTCTACGATAGGCGTGAACTGTAGATAGCGGCAGCCGATGCTCTTGAAGAAACGGTAGAACTCAAGGGGCTTACTAACGTTGGCGGAGTGCACGGTCGCCATGGCATTCCATTCCACGCCGTAGCGCTGCATCATACGGATGGAGTTCATGACGAGGGACCAGCTCGCCTTGCGGAATGTGTCGTGCATCTCTTGTGTGCCGTCAATCGAGATGCCTACGAGCCACTGGTTGTCGTGCAGGAATTGGCACCACTCAGGGGTGAGTAGGGTGCCGTTGGTCTGAATGCAGTTCTCGACGTGGCGGCCGTCAGCATACTTGCGCTGCAGCTCTACAGCCTTGCGGTAGAAAGAGAGGGGGCGCAGCATCGGCTCGCCGCCGTGCCAGGTGAAGAGTACGTGGCCAGTGGTCTGCATGGCGATGTACTGCTGTACGAACAGTTCCAGCGTCTGCAGATCCATAGGGGGCTGCTTCGGTTTGTTATAATAGCAATAATGGCAAGCCAGGTTGCACGCGGCACCCGCTGGCTTTGCCATTATATAACATTCTCTCGAGAAAGGAGAAAGCATCTTAGTTGCCTTTCTCGATGTCTTTGAAGTAGCGATAGGTGGCTACCTTTATTTCTGCGCACGCTGCCTCGTCGGCCACGAGGATGCCGTGACGGTGGTTCTGCAGACAGGAGATGGGCCACATCTGGGAGATGGCGCCCTCTACCACTTGCTGCATAGCGCGAGCCTTGTTGTGACCGTTGGCCAGAATCATTACCTCGTCGGCACTCATCACGGTGGCTATACCCACGGTAAGGGCAAGCTTGGGCACCTTGTTGACATCGTTGTCGAAGAAGCGCGAGTTGGCGATGATGGTGTCAGTGGTGAGGGTCTTGAGACGTGTGCGAGAGGAGAAGCTGGAGCCCGGCTCATTGAAAGCGATATGGCCGTCGGGGCCAATGCCGCCAATGAAAAGGTGGATGCCGCCAAACTTCTTAATCTCTGCCTCATATGCCTCGCACTCTGCCTCGAGGTCTTCAGCCAGACCGTTGAGGATGTGGATGTTCTCGGCAGGGCAGTCGATGTGGTCAAAGAGATTCTGGTGCATGAAGTAGTGGTAGCTCTGGTCGTGGGTGGGAGCCAGGCCCACATACTCGTCCATATTGAAGGTGACGACGTTCTTGAAGCTTACGCGTCCCTCCTGGTATGCCTTGACAAGGTTCTGATACATGCCGATAGGAGTGGAACCTGTGGGAAGTCCCAGCACAAACGGCTTTTCCTTAGTGGGATTGAAGGCGTTGATTTTCTCAATCACATGCTCGGCAGCCCACTTGCTCACCTGAGCGTAGTTGTCTTTGATAATTACACGCATATCGATAGTGTTTTAGTTAATTCGCAAAGTCGCGGAAGTTTTTCTGTCGCGAATATATAACTTATTTATATATAAAGGTGTATATTCAGAGGAAAAACTGCTTTTTTCATCTATTTTTGGCGCACATATACGCGGATTGGTGTTCCCGTGAAGTCCCAGTTGGCGCGTATCTTGTTTTCGAGGAAGCGGTAGTAGGGCTCCTTGACGTACTGAGGTAGGTTGGCGTAGAAGATAAAGGTGGGCACCTGGGTGTCGGGCACTTGTGAGCAGTACTTTATCTTAATGAATTTGCCTTTGATTGATGGGGGCGGGTAGGCCTCAATGAGAGGTAGCATCACTTCGTTTATTTTAGAAGTGGAAATCTTGCGTTTTCTATTGACGTAGGCATCTTTGGCACGCTCGAGCACTCGGAAGATGTGCTGCTGGGTGGTGGCAGAGCCAAACACGATGTTGAAGTCGGTGTAAGGAGCCATGCGCTCACGGATAGCAGTCTCAAAGGCTTTGATGGTCTGGTTGGTTTTCTCCTCCACGAGGTCCCACTTGTTGACAAATACCACTAGGCTCTTCTGATTGCGCTGGATAATCTGGAAGATATTCATGTCCTGAGCCTCGATGCCGCGCTCTGCATCAATAAGCAATATGCAGACATCGCTGTTCTCAATAGCACGGATAGAGCGCATGACCGAGTAGAACTCCAAGTCCTCGCTTACCTTGTTCTTGCGGCGTATGCCGGCGGTGTCAACGAGGTAGAAGTCGAAGCCAAACTTGTCGTAGCGCGTGTATATGGAGTCGCGCGTGGTGCCGGCAATATCGGTGACTATGTTGCGCTGCTCTCCTATGAGGGCGTTTGTGAGACTGCTCTTGCCCACATTGGGGCGGCCTACGATGGCGAAGCGCGGTAGGTTGTCATCTTCTGCACTGTCGCTTTTTTTCTCACCGAGTTTTTCTACAATGAGGTCGAGCAAATCGCCTGTACCACTGCCAGTGAGTGCTGAGATGCTCATGGGGTCGCCGAGACCGAGGGCATAGAACTCCGCTGCGTTGTAGGTTAGCTCGTTGGAGTCGGCCTTATTGGTGACCACGATAACGGGCTTCTCATTCTGCCGACGAAGAATGTCGGCAACCTCCATGTCGAGGTCAGTGATGCCGTTCATCACATCAACGACGAAGAGAATGACATCGCTCTCCATGGTGGCTATAGTCACCTGCTTGCGTATCTCATCCTCAAAGATATCGTCGGTCTTAACCACCCATCCTCCAGTATCAACGATGGAGAAGGTGTGGCCGCACCACTCAACCTTGCCATACTGGCGGTCGCGGGTGGTGCCTGCTATCTCGCTAACTATGGCTTGGCGTGTCTGGGTGAGGCGATTGAAGAGCGTGCTCTTGCCTACGTTAGGGCGGCCTACAATGGCGACTAGATTACTCATATTTAATTGAGAATTGAAAATTTATTATTTATAGCCAAAATGGGAAAGCTCGCGGGTGGAGTTGCGCCAATCTTTATCTAC
>JAFZUB010000093.1 GCA_017618515.1 Bacteroidaceae bacterium | reverse complement strand
TAGTGGCACAGCCCATACCTTGCGCGTGAAGATAAACACAGCAGGTCTGGAAGACTCCATCGGAGTGGAGATGGTTGTTGTGGCCACCGACAGCGAAGGCAAGGAATATGTGTATAATGTGATTCCCTTCAACGTAGTGGAGCACGAAGGCAACGTGACCGTGTCTGAGCTCACCGACATCATCGACCGTGCTGGCAGCTTCAAGGTGGCTTATCGCATCTTCCCCAAGTGCAAGGCTCTGCCCCACCGCCAGGACTTCTGCTATGTGAAGTGGTTCTAAGTTGGCTTAATAGCTTAATGGCTTAGGTAGCTTAATGGATTAAAATGGGCGAGTTCGGAAACGGACTCGCTCATTTTTGTTGTAAAAGATAGAAATTGCATACTAAAAATTTGTCTGTTTGGAAAATAGTGGTATCTTCGCCCTGCAAGACAATTTACTATTGTCGATAGAACATTGCCGCTTCGCTCTCGCGGCTCCTAGAAGTCGGCACCAGCTCTGCTGACAGCCGACGAGCCGCTCGCGATGCTTTCAGCATTGAATATTTAATAAAACTTTACTAATTTTTAAATCTTTATCATTATGAAAAAAATCTTACTTTCGCTTCTTGCATTGGCAGGGTATGTGACCGCCAGTGCCCAGATTACCGACGTTGTGAGCGCCACGCTTATTACTGGCGACAAGACGCAGGTGTTCTACGGATACAGTTCCTTCGCGACAGCGGTTGACTCCGCCGAGCAGACGGGCAGCACCATTGTGCTGAGTCCTGGTGCGTTTTCATCGCCTGGGACTGTGCAGAAGAGTGTGAAGGTGTATGGTGCAGGTTTCCAGCCTGATACTCTGACTGGTTTGAGTGAAACTCGCGTATTGGGCAGGTTGACTATCAAGTCAAGCGATGAGTTTACTCCTAATGATGTTCATCTGGAAGGTATCTATTTCACAGACCCCATGTATCTTGCCGGTACTCCCATTATATCCGGTACGGAGGTTGTGAAGTGCAGATTCGGTAATTTTAATCAAGGTGCTCCATCAGATAACACCATCATCCGCCAATGCTATTGCACCGGTGGTGTCTATGGAGAAAGCCAAGTAGGCACAGGTTTTGTGATTTCCAACTGTTGGCTTCCTAGGGTCTCCAGTTTTGAGACCGGTAGTGATGTGCTTGTAGCTAACTGTGTGATAACTCACGATGATTGTGTATATAGTGCGGCTCTCTACCGAAACAACCTTATTACCAGCAACTACTACGGTGGCGGCTATCGAAGCGGTTCTTTAGGTGCCGGTTCGACGTGCTACAACAATGTTGGCTGGCAAGGCTGTATAGAGAACAACCAGAACAACACGTATGCCAACAACTACTACGCCAGCACATGGGGAAGCGACTGGGCTAACATCTTTGCTGACGGACAGGGAAATCTCGATTATACCGATGCTGCCGGCAAGCCGCGCAACTGGGAACTGAAGGAGCCGACTGTATATGTAGGCACCGACGGTAACCCCTGCGGTCCGACTGGTGGCATATATCCTTGGAATCCCATCCCTACCCTGCCGCGCATTATCGAGACATCAGTTGACACCAAGGCAGAGCCTGGCAAGCTGAAGGTGAATATCAAGGCTGAGGCCCGCCCAATGGAGTAATCACGCAATAGCCACAAGAGTATGAAAAGGATTTATTCTTTCTTGCTGGCGCTGCTGTGTTGCTTGATACTGACGGCTCAGAATACCGTCACCAAATGTGAGTACTGGCTCGACCGGCAATTTGACGACCGCACAACGGTGAGTGTGACCGACGGGCAGGTGAACGCGGAGATAGACCTCGCGCCCCTCGATGTTGGCCTGCACAGCATTGGCATACGCGTGTTTGACGGCGAGGGAGCCATAAGCTCCGTGCTGACAAAGTATTTCATAGTGCTGCCCGTGACAGAGGGCACCGGCAATGGTCTGGCCAACTATGAGTACTGGCTGGACCGCAACTTTGACAAACGTGTCCGCGGTGTGCTAAGCAAGAGCGGCACGGCCGACCTTGACCTCGACCTCGGTAGCCTGAATGTGGGAGTGCACAGCATAGGCATGCGTGTGAATGATGCGATAGGCCAAAGTGGTTCGGTGCTGACGAAGTATTTCATGGTGCTGCCTGTGATAGAGATTGGTGCCAACGGCTTGGTGAACTACGAGTACTGGCTGGACCGCAACTTTGACAAGCGCGTCAGCGGTGTGCTAAGCAAGAGCGGCACGGCCCATCTGGACCTTGACCTCAAGAGCCTCAATGTGGGAGTGCACAACATAGCCATGCGTGTGAATGATGCGATAGGCCAAAGCGGTTCGGTGCTGACGAAGTATTTCATGGTGCTGCCCGTGATAGAGGGCACCGATAACGGTCTGATGAACTACGAGTACTGGCTTGACCGCGACTTTAAGAATCGCATCAGCGGTAGCGTAGGCGATGGCGGCATCGTTGACCTGGACCTCGATATCTCCAGTCTCAAGGTGGGTATTCACAACATAGCCATGCGCGTCAGCGACAAGGTGGGCAAGGAGAGCTCCGTGCTGATGAAATACTTCATGGTGACAGGCCACAGCGGCGGTGGCGACAATGCCCTCACCGCGTGTGAGTATTGGATAGACAACGACTTTGATCAGCGCCAGAGCAGCACGCTCACCGATGGAGTGCTGAACCTCGACATCGATATAGCCAAGCTGCGCCGCGGCATGCACAACTTCTATGTGCGCACCCTGGACGAAGCAAAGCAAGTGAGCGCCGTGTATAAGCATATCTTCATCGTTGCAGAAGAAGAGAGACCGCTGCTGGCCCGCTACGGCTATTGGTTTAACGACAGCCTGCGCAACGACATGAACCACAGGCTTACCGACAAGTTTGACGCCACGCTGACCATAGACCTTGAGGGGCTCACGCCTCACAAGATACAGCCCGACTACACTTTCGACGTCGCCACACAGCGCGTGCTGACGACCGACACGATAACCCTGGGTGTACAGGTGTTTAACGCCAGCGGCACCGGCTCGGAGGCAATAGTAGATACGCTCAAGGGCATCACCCTCAGCGTTGACCCGAAGATGCAGACTATCAGCAACGAGCAGGCCAATGTGCTGCCCGAGCTCCGTGAGGGCGAGGTGCAGGGCTACTGCTTCGAGACAGCTGTGGGCGACTCGCTCTACTGGATAGTGAACGGCGAAGGGGTAAGCATGGACTTCTACGACGCCAACGGCGCTCCTCTCAATCCGGAGATAGTGCAGACTGACGATGTGCAGATGCTGGCTATGCAGGCACAGACCGACAAGGTGTATGTGCTGGCCTACGGAGTGAGCGAGGGAGAGGCAGGCAGCGTGCTTGTATCGAAGCCTATTGTGGTGAGTGCACTCAACTATGAGCGCGAGTATGGAGACGACAATCCAGACTTTGGCTTCAGCGCCACGGGTGCTGACGTGATTGGTGAGCCCGAGATAGAGTGCGAGGCTACGGTATTGTCGCCTGTGGGCACCTACCCCATCGTTATTCGCAAGGGAGCCGTGGCCAACCACAACGACAGCTATGTCAATGGTACGCTGACTGTGACCAAGGCGATGCTGACCGTAAGTGTGGAAGATATGGTGCGCGACGAACTCGAGGAGAACCCCGAGTTTGTGATTCACTACGATGGTTTCAAGAATGGTGAAGACAGCACAGTACTCATCAAACTGCCTGTGGCCACCACGGATGCTGAGTTCTACAGCGACCTGGGAGACTATGACATCATCGTAAGCGGTGGTGAGGCAGAGAATTATGACTTCACCTATGTCAACGGTACTCTGAGCATACAGGTGATTAGTGGCGTACGTGCCGTGACTACAGCCAAGCCAGTGGATGTATATACTGTCAATGGCATTAAGATTCGTACGCAGGTGACAGAGTTTACTGATCTGCCCGACGGAGTGTATATCATCAATGGACGCAAAGTGTTGCTAAACAAAAATAAGCATTGATATTTGACACTAACTATAAATGAGCGAGTTCGGAAACGGACTCGCTCATTTATTTAGAACTTATATAGAAGTTTCTGCACCACACGGTTCATGACAGTGTGGCGGTCGTCGGCATCGCTTATAGCCTCAAATGGGAAGCCCATCACAATCGTGTTGGCGGTAGCTACTGCAGCACAGTCGCCATTATGGTAAGATATGAACGGTTCGCCATATCCAACTGTCTGCAATACATCCACGCGCTTAGCTGCGTAGCGATGCGGGTTCCACTCGTGCACCAGAGAGAAGCGTGTATTGCCGAGGCGCAATTTGTGTTCGCTGGTTGACTTGTGGCCCACATATCCGAGGGTGTGCGCTGTGTAGTCGCGTTCGTCATAGCCTTGCATGTCGCTGCCCACGTAGCTACCCGATATCAGCACACAGCCACCGCTTTCCAGATAAGCGTCGAGCATTTGCTGCAGCGCAGGCGTGAGAGTCTTGTAGGATACCATGCTGCTGTTGCCGCAGTCCTTCTGTAGGCCGAAAATGAGGTCAAGCAGGGAATAGTTGGACCCTCGATTCTCGACTTTTGATCCTTGACTATTCCCTTGCGAATCCCATAGCAGGGCTTCCAATGAGCAAGAGGAGATACTACGGGTGTACTGGTCGCTACGCAAGGCTTGGGCGTGAATATACGGGTAATCGAAATTGTTGCCCGCTATCACCTTGCCCTCCAGTTCGGAGCCACTGAAACCGAGGCCATCCTTTGCCTCGCTGCCGATATTGCTGCGATTGAAGCCCTGCTGTGCACCGCAGTACTCTGCGGTGTTGATGTAAGGCACGCCAATATCGCTGTTAATATCGAATCCGAGCCGCTCCGTAGTGCTTATGACGGCTGGTGAACTGAGGCGGGTAAAGCCGTTGACCACTAGTATCTGTTCCTCTTGTTTGCTTGCGCAGAGAGCCGCCAGTGTCTCGCTTGGCCAGCTCTCGCCACCATTGTTGTAGGCAGTCACGCGGAAGCGATATATTTTGTCCTTCTCCACTGGAATGTCTATTGAAAACTTACTCTCAGAGCCTTGCGACTCTATGATTTGTCCATTATCAAAATCGCAGCCTTCTTTGGCGGTATAGACAATGAATCCCTTTGCTTCTGCGGTGGGCTCCAGAGAGTCGGTCTGCGCTCTCCAGCTGAGATGAACCATGCTGTCGCATGCCTCAGCTTTAAAGTGAGTCACAGGCAGTGGCTGTATTGTGTAGTCACGACCATGCTGCGTGGCGACAAAACGAACTATAGCCTTATACACACTGCGTGCAAAGATCATCTTGAAGTTGGGGTCGTGGGCGTAGAGCATGTCTTGGAAGTTTTGGTGCGACATACTCTCCAGTATGATTGAGGGCACCTCTGGCTTGCGACTTTCGCTATAGTTGCGGTTGAATATCTCGCGGTGAGGCCATGTCTGACCAAGGGCTGCGCTAAGGTCACGACATATATCGTCTTGCACAATGCATGCAAGGTCGGAGTTGGCCATACGGCTGAGTCCTGAGCGCAGGGTATCGGTGTCATTATCGCCGTTGATGGTGTAGATGGTCAATGTGCCATAGGGCTTGTTTTCCTTAAACCACCCTGCGTCGCTGTGGAAGGCGAGGCTTAGTTCAAAGGGCACTTTCATCCCCGTGGTGTCCGGTACATAGATGGAGCCACCTGCCAGGTAGTTAAGGATATTGGAACGCACGTTGATATCATCGGCATAGTCATTGTTGCCGTCTTTGGTATCGTATACATATTGTGGAAATCCTGCGTATTCAGCCCAGTACCTTGAGCCTTCAAGGAAACGCGGCATTCCACTGAGTTTACCGCCTCTCTCCACGCTGCCCATACCACCGCCGATGCGCACTTCGCTTGGAAGAACGTTTGCATCCATCGACGATTGTAGGCTTATTGAATTATCAATACCTTTTGAGGTGGTAAAATGGAATGTGCCAAGATATACCCAGGTGCCGCCGCCCATTTGTTGATTAACCCTTACCTGGGTAGCAACGCCGCCGTGACGGATGGTATATACGGCATCAGTCGCAGCGTCATTTGCCACGGGATATCGCACATACACGGCATAGTCGTCGGAGGAGGATATGTCGGGCATAAATCGTGAATCACCAATTACTGAGTCGTCTATCCACTCCTCGCTGTGCCAATCTCTCTCACGCGGACAGTAGGCTACTGCACCCGCGCTTTCCAGCATAGGCAGAAGAAATGGCACCACGATGGAGCGCGTAAACATGTCTTCAGTGGTACACCACAGATTGGGGCGCTGCCAACGCCAAGTCTTTTTGGTATTGTCGAAGTAGCGTCCATGGCTCGGCCACACAGTGAGGTGGCAGCCCTGCAGACCATCAATGGGGACGAAGGGACGCGAGAGGGTTTGAGTCCAAGGGGATGATAGACTATTAACTTTTGAGACCCACATCCTCGTACTGTCCTTCTCTGTGCGGTAAATATTGGGGATAAGAGTGGAAATTTCCTTGTTGAAGCCTAAGATCTGGAGTTTGTAGTGGTTATAAGGCTCCGGTAGTTGTGAGCGCAGTTGGTCATAGGCTGCTCTCACCTTGGCTGGTGTAAACACTTGGCTGGCAAATCCCTCTTTTGCAAAGACCAGAAGCGTAGAGTCTGCGTCATTTAACTCGGTGTGGTCTAGTGCCACAGGTAGCGGTGTGCGGTAATCGCGCTGATATTGGTCGAAGAACAGACAAACACATGAATCCAGGTGAGCCATTGACCATTGACCATTGACCATTGACCATTGACACACGGTAAGGAGGAACAAGAGTATTCGCTTCATGGTTTATGTGCGCTTTCTTGTCTTACGCTGCTGGGGTTGAGGTTTGCGCTCGAGATTGACGAAGCTGAAAGGCTTCTCGTTGTTTTCGTCAGCGGGAT
>JAFZUB010000010.1 GCA_017618515.1 Bacteroidaceae bacterium | reverse complement strand
GCAGGCTGCGGAGCTGGCTTTGGCGCAGGCTGCGGAGCTGGCTTTGGTACGGGTTGTGGTGCAGGTTTTGGTGCGGGCTGCGGTGCAGGTTTCGGTGCGGGCTGCGGTGCAGGTTTTGGTACGGGCTGCGGTGCAGGCTTAGGTGGTGGCGGTACCACTGGAGCCGCCGGCTTGGGAGGAGGCGCACTCTGAGTCTGTTGCGGAGCCACTACATCCACGAGCTTCTGGCCATCCACCAGACAGAACATCTTGCTGGCATCATACTGCTTGTGGCACTTAGGGCACTCCTTCATAGCCACGGCAGGAGCAGCTGCCGGTGCCGCTGGCTTGGGCGGGGCTACCACATCCACGAGTTTCTGGCCATCCACCAGGCAGAATCTCTTGCTGTCGTCATATTGTTTGTGACATTGGGGACACTCTTTCATAGAATTAGGAGTTAGGAGTTAGGAGTTAGGAATTAGGAGTTAGGTCATTTGCTTAGTTGTTGCTTGATTGCCGGCAGCATGTCGTCGGCGGTGGCGGTGGGCTCAAAGCGCTCCACCACATTGCCCTGGCGGTCGATGAGAAACTTGGTGAAGTTCCACTTGATGTCGCTCTTGGTGCGCCACTCGGGGTCGGCCTGGTCAAACATCTTCTCCAAGATTGGCGTGAGCTTGTGCTGGGGGTTGAAGCCTGCGAAACCACGCTCCGCCTTGAGCCATGTGTAGAGGGGGCTCTCGTTGGGGCCGTTGACCTCTAGCTTGCGCAGTTGCGGGAACTCGGTCTTGTAGTTGAGCTGGCAGAAGGAAGTGTATTCCTCGTCGGTCTCGGGGGCCTGGTTGCCGAACTGGTTGCAGGGGAAGTCGAGGATTTCAAATCCCTGAGCGTGGAGTTCCTTGTACATGGCCTCCAGCTCATTGTACTGCGGTGTGAAGCCGCAACGACTGGCGGTGTTGACTACGAGAAGCACCTTGCCTTCATAGCTGGCGAGGCTCAGTGGCTGTCCCTTACCGTCGAGGACGGTGAAGCTGTAAATGTTGTTTGTGTTGTTCATGGTTTTATTGGTTTTGGTGTTGTTGGCTGATGGTGATGCTACCACGGTGTTGATCCACTGAGCGATGTCGCTCAGCACCTCGGGCGAGATGGTCTCCTCTATTTGGCGACTCTCCGTAGGGAGGCCTGTGGCACAGTGCTGGAAGAGGTGGTTGAGTCCTGGATATTGTTTAAAGAGATTGCCTGCTGTCTTTGGCAGCAGTCGCTCTATGGCTGTCAGGTTTTGCGAAGAGATGACCTGAACGTCACGGTCGCCGTTGAGCGCGAATACGGGACAGCGCGTAGCAGCGATGTCGGCAGAGGGGTCGTAGTCGATAAACCATCGTATCCAAGGAATATCCTGCACTGCCTGCTGCTGACGGTACTTCTCCACTGTCATGTCGGCGGGCATGTCGGACAACGCCAAGATGCGATTGGCCTGTGCTGCCAGCAGTGTGTCGCCCTTCACTCCGGGGCCTGCCAACGAGACGATGAAATCTGTCTTGCCCTTGGCACCGAGCATGAAGGCGATGGAGCCTCCTTCGCTATGGCCTATGATGCCCACCTTTGAGAAGGCATCCTTGCTGCGCAGGAAGTCCATTCCGGCAGCTGCATCGCGTGCGAAATCCTCGGTAGTGGCATTCCTCACCTCGCCACCAACGGATGCTCCCGTAGCACGGTCGTCGTAGCGCAGGGTGGCGATGCCCTGTCGCGCCAAATAATCGGCTATGACGAGGAATGGCTTGTGGTCGTATATCTCTTCATCGCGATTCTCTTGTCCGCTGCCCGTGACCATGAGTGCAACCACGGGCTTTCTGTCTTTGGAGGTCTTGTCATAGCCGACGGGCCAGGTGAGTGTGCCTGCCAGCGTGGCACCGTCCGCAGCGTTGCAGAATGTCACCTCCTCCGTCACATAAGGATAAGGGGGAGTCGGGACTTGCGGTCGCTTCAACTCGTCTACACCCTTGACCATATCCAGAGGCAGCGATACTCCAGCCTGAGTGAAGGTGCCGCAGAGCTTATCCTCCTTCAGCGATGCCCGGTAGCTGATGAAGAGCTGCTCCACCTTGACCGCAAGGGAGTCGTCGGAGAGGAACTCCTTAAATACGGGAATGCCGTTTACATTCTGGTCGGGGCTGTCCATAGTCACTACCACATTGTCGTCGGCTTGAGTAATGTGCAATACCAACGTAAGTGAGGCATTGCCCAGATTGAGCTTGCCCGACCATGTACCGAGGAGCGAAGTTGACTGTTGGGCATTGACCGTTGACAACGCTAACGTCAATGCGAACAATAACAATAGCTTTTTCATAATTGCTGGTTTCCTATTCTGGCTGCGAAGATAATAAAAATTATTGAAAATTGAACATCGAACATTGAACATTTTTTTATACCTTTGCAGCAATAAAATTGAACATCGAACATAATGAAAAAGTATTTTCTAACCCTATCTCTGCTGCTGGCCGTGGCGGCTGTGCAGCTTCAGGCGCAGGATTTGGCGCACTACAAGTCTCTCGTAAAACAACTCAGCTCCGCTAAGTATCAGGGGCGCGGATATGCCAAGCACGGCGCCAACAAGGCCGGCAAGCTGCTAGAGAAAGAATATAAGAAAGCTGGCGTGGACGAAGTGACCCTGCAGCCCTTTACCATCGACATCAACACCTTCTGCGGAAAGATGAAGATGCAGGCTGACGGCAAGCAACTCACCGCCGGAGTGGACTTCTCTATGCGCGAGTATTCGCCGGGAGTGCACGGCACCTTCCCCGTCTATCACGTGGATACGCTTAACTTTGACGCCGACCGCATGTTTGCCGATCTGCAGAAGCCCGAGTATGCCAACTGCCTCGTGGCTTGCGAGTTCTGGTTCACCTATAAGCATGGCAAGGATTTCGCACGGCTGCAGAAGGCTGGCGAGTGTCCCAACGCAGGACTCATCTATACTTGGCCAGCTCCCATCAAGTTCTTCAAGGCCTACGGCCACAGAGTGGTAGAGAAGCCTATCATCTGGGTGACGCCCGAGGCCATAGAGGGAGTGAAGAGCGTGAGCGCGGACATCGACAACCAGTTCCTGAAAGACTACGGCCTCTTCAATGTTATTGCCAAGGTCAACGGCGAGCGTCACGACAGCTGCTATGTCTTTACGGCTCACTACGACCACCTCGGCAATCTAGGCAAGAAGATATTCTATGCCGGTGCCAACGACAACGCCTCCGGTACGGCTGCCATCGTCACACTGGCCGCATACTATGCCAAGCACAAGCCGCCTTACGACATGTATTTCCTCTCCTTCTCCGGCGAGGACGCCAATCTGCGCGGCTCAGAGTTCTTTGCCAACAACCCCATCGTGCCGCTGGAGCAGATACGCTATCTCTTCAATATCGATATGATTGGCGACGACAACCCCGTGGAGTATTGCGAGGTGAGCGACGAGGGTATGCGCGGCTATCAGCTGTTTGAGCAAATCAATAGCGAGAAGAATTATTTCAAGTCGCTCAACAGGGGCGACCTGGCAGCCAACAGCGACCACTACCCCTTTGCCAAGCGCCATGTGCCCTGCATATTCCTTGAGAATCAGGAGGGCACCGCCTTCCCGTACTATCACACCATCTACGACAACTGGCAGCACGCGGTGTTCGACAGCTACGAACCCACGTTCCGCTTGGTCAAAGACTTCATCGAGAGGTACTGATAAAAGAAATCCCCGCTGCAATTCGCAACGGGGATTACTTATCTACCTTATCTATCTTTACTTCACTTCTTCGAAGTCGGCATCCTGGATGTCGTCCTTGCCCTGATTGGGCTGTGCGCCCTGATCAGCGCCAGGCTGAGGACCGGCTTGCGGGCCAGCCTGCTGTCCCTGCTGATACATCTGTGCGCTGGCAGCCTGCCATGCAGCGTTGAGTTCAGCGATAGCAGCATCGATGGCGGGGATGTCGCCACTCTTGTGAGCGTCCTTCAGCTTCTGGAGAGCAGCCTCGATAGCGGGCTTCTTGTCGGCGGGCAGTTTGTCGCCAAGTTCCTGAAGCTGGTTCTCGGTCTGGAAAATCATCGAGTCAGCCTGATTCTTCTTGTCGATAGCCTCGCGCTCCTTCTTGTCAGCCTCGGCGTTGGCCTGTGCCTCTGCCTTCATGCGCTCTATCTCCTCCTTCGACAGACCGCTGCTGGCCTCGATGCGGATAGCCTGCTCCTTGCCGGTGGCCTTGTCCTTGGCACTTACGGAGAGGATACCATTGGCGTCGATGTCGAAGGTGACGTCAATCTGAGGTATGCCGCGGCGTGCCGGAGCAATGCCGGTGAGGTTAAACTGTCCGATGCTCTTGTTCTGAGCTGCCATGGGGCGCTCGCCCTGAAGCACGTGGATGGTTACCTCGGTCTGGTTGTCAGCTGCGGTGGAGAAGGTCTCAGTCTTCTTATAAGGAATGGTGGTGTTAGCCTCGATGAGCTTGGTCATCACACCGCCGAGGGTCTCAATACCCATCGACAGCGGAGTAACATCTACGAGCACTACATCGCTCACACCTTCCTCGCGGTTGAGGATGGCACCCTGGATGGCAGCACCTACGGCTACTACCTCGTCGGGGTTAACACCCTTGCTGGGAGCCTTGCCGAAGTACTGCTCCACGAGCTGCTGCACAGCGGGGATACGGCTGGAGCCGCCCACGAGGATTACCTCGTCGATGTCAGAGGTGGATATCTTGGCGTCGCGGATAGCGTTCTGGCAGGGCTCGAGGCAGGCCTGGATAAGGTCGTGAGCCAGCTGCTCAAACTTAGCGCGAGTCAGAGTCTTTACAAGGTGCTTGGGCACACCGCCGGTGGCAGTGATATAAGGCAGATTGATCTCTGTGCTGGTGGTGGAAGAGAGCTCTATCTTGGCCTTCTCGGCAGCCTCCTTGAGGCGCTGCATAGCCATGGGGTCGGCGCTGAGGTCGGCACCCTCGTCCTTCTTGAACTCGTCCACGAGCCAGTTGATGATTACCTGGTCGAAGTCATCGCCGCCGAGGTGGGTATTACCATTGGTGGAGAGCACCTCAAACATGCCGCTACCAAACTCCAGGATGGAGATATCGAAAGTACCGCCACCGAGGTC
>JAFZUB010000092.1 GCA_017618515.1 Bacteroidaceae bacterium | reverse complement strand
TTCAGCCAGTTGCGCAGTCTAAGGTGATTCATTGGTTTAAGGTCTTTAAGGTTCTTAAGGTCTTTAAGGATTTTAAGGACTTTAATGTTTTTCAGTGATATTCTTTGCAGCTTTAACAACTTCGGCGGGGTCGGGCACCATACCGCCCATACGGCCGAGGTGTTCGCAAGGAATGTCACAATTCACAGCCAGTCGCACATCCTTTATCATCTGTCCGGCATTCATCTCGCAGACCATGATATTGCGGGCATGCTTGGCAGCCTCTCTCAGTTCTTTCTCGGGGAAGGGCCAGAGGGTGATGGGACGTAGCAGGCCTACCTTGTGGCCTTCGTTCCTCAGCAGGTGCATCGCCTCTTCGGCAATACGTGCCATGCTGCCGAATGCAACGAGCAGCAGCTCGGCATCGTCACAGCAGAGGGCTTCTGCACGTGTCTCGTTCTCCTTTACGCGGGCAAACTTTGCCTGCAGGGCTTCGTTGCGCTTGTCCATCAACTCAGGCACCGACTCCAGCGAGCTGTGGAAGTTGGGCTTGCGGCTCTTGAGGTGCATACCGTTGGTGGCCCAAGGACACTCGGCGTAAACCTCCTCATCCGTGCGGCGCGGTTTCTGCTCGGGCAGCTTAACGCGCTCCATCATCTGGCCGATGATGCCGTCTGCCAGTATGATGGCAGGCATTCTGTACTTAAACGCCAGTTTGAAGGCTTCATCCACGAAGTCAGCCATCTCCTGTACGGAGTTGGGAGCCAGCACGATAGTGTTGTAGTCACCGTTGCCGCCACCGATGGTAGCTTGGTAGTAATCGCTCTGACCGGGCTGGATAGTGCCCAGACCAGGACCGCCTCGCTGCACATTCACAATCAGGGCGGGAATCTCGCAAGCGGCCATGTAGCTAAGACCTTCTTGCATCAGTGCCACGCCGGGGCTTGATGAGGAAGTCATCACTCTCTTGCCGCTACCGCCACCGCCGTAGAGCATGTTGATGGCTGCCACCTCGCTCTCAGCCTGCAGCACCACCATACCGGTGGTCTCCCAGGGCTTAAGCACTGACAGCGTTTCCAGAATCTCCGACTGCGGAGTGATAGGGTAACCGAAGAAGCCGTCGCAACCACAGCGGATAGCTGCGTGAGCGATAGCCTCGTTGCCCTTCATCAATATATATTCGTCGTTCATAATTCTTGTTTGGTAATTAAAGTCCTTAGGGTTTTTAAGGTCCTTAGGGTCTTCTGTTACTTAATCCTCTTTTTTCCTATACACGGTAATGCATCCGTCAGGGCATACAACGGCACACGAGGTGCAGCCCGTGCAGCGCTCCCAGTCGTGCTGCTGGATGTAGGGATAGCCCCTTTGGTTTACCTTTTTCTCTACAATGCTAAGCAAGTCCAGCGGACATGCTACAACACACAGCTTGCAGCCTTTGCAGCGCTCTGTATCTACAACTATTACACCTTTAATCATTATTTTTGTTTTTAAGGTCTTTAGGGTCGAAGGACTTTTTTATTGGCCGTAGACATCCTTGTTGTAAAATTCGAGGATCTCGTAGGCCATCTTCAGTTTCTCGCGAGCGGGACTCTCGCTGTTGAGTTCGCAAACCTCCATGTAGTGCTGTATAGCCTCTTTCCAATCGCCTTTCTGGTAGTAGGCATTGCCAAGGCGATAGTGGAGCATGTGAGCATCGCAGTCTGTTTGCTTCAGTTGCTCGAGGAGTTCGCTTATCTGGTTGGCGTCCTGCATCGCAGATTGATTTTTGCTACGCAAAATTACATGATTATTTGCTCACATCTTGAGATATGTGCAATTTATTCGCTTGTTAACTTTCAATTAAATTTTATTAACATTTGATTTTGTTGCTAATTATCAGTGTTTCAGTATAAATAAATTACGAGGCAATAGTTGCATAAAAAACTAACACACCGCAAACGCGTGCGCAATAACTAAAAAATACTGCACTTTTTGCCCTTTCTTTGTGCATAAATAGGGGCAGTTTTGAGGAGGGTTACTTTAGCCCGAGCGCCGTCAGCTTTAATTTCCACGAAGTCAGCTTTAAATTCTATACCGTCGGCTTTAGTTTGCGACGAAGTCAGCGTTAATTTTCGTGACCTCGCGGTGTTTTTTATGGAGTCCGAATAGGGATTTTATGGAGTCCGCGTGAGGTGCTCACGGAGTCGTGAGTATGTGTTTTTGGAGGTAATCGGCGAGGGCGTCGGGGGTGGTGTCCTTGAGGATTACATCGCGGGAAGGGGAGAGAAGGTAGAGGGTGGGTAAGGTCTTAAGGTCGTAGAGGGCGTTGGCATTGATGTCGGGTGCGTTATCGGGAATGATGGTGAGTAGGGCGAGTTGGTTGTTGTCGAGCGCCTGGGTGATGGTAGTATTGTTGTGTAGCTGAGTGATGGTGTGCTGACATGACTCACATTCGGGGTCGAAGAAAAGAAGGAGGAGGGGTTTGTCCGGGACGAAGGTATAGAGGCTGTCGCGCTGTCCGTCGGGGAGTTCGAAGGCAAAGTTCTCGGCGGGGTTGCCGGGTTGGTTGCGACTTATGAGTTGGCGGAGGTATTGGGCATGCAAAGACTCCATCTCATCCCCCTCTATGGGAAGGGCAAGAATGCTGTTGAGCACTTGGAGAAAGAGGTCCTCGTTCTTGATTGGTGAGTCGGGATGGTAGAGATATCGCTCTGCTTCCTTAGTGAAGAAGGAATAGCTCTTGTCGTTGGTGGCTGCGAGGGCTATCCACTTGTCTATGGCCTGCTGTTTTCCTAGCGGTGAGGCATAGGATAGCAGTGCGATGAAGTTGGACAGGGCTTGCTCCGCATATTCGGGAATCTCGAGTAGGGTGGTGTCCTTAAAGTTGTAGGCCTCCCAGTAGTGGTAGACCATGTAGTCGGCACGCGGCTCCAACTCTGTGATGCTGTCGGGAACAGTCGGCAGGGGATAGTCCTCTGTCTGCTGTCCTTTCGCGATGGGGCAGAGCAGCAGTATCGTGAGTGATATTATCAGAGTTTTGCGGTGCATATTTGAGGGTCGAGGGTCGAGGGTCTAGAGTCAAGAGTCGAGAGTCAAGGGTCTAGAGTCGAGAGATAATTTTTAATATCCAATCTTTTTCGCCCATTCGGTTTGCAGCCATGCTACATTGAGGTCGCCGTACAGACAGACTGCAATATTGTCGGTATATTTTTTCTGCGGCACAAACATCGACACGGCGCAGAAACCCTCTTTCAACTGAAAGTAGGGTCCTACGTTGTAGTCGTCAACATAGTATTTTGGGGTGCCGGCCTTATACGCTATGCACTTGTCCAGCTGTTGGCACCACCGCTCGGCATCCTCCGCAGGCAGTAACTTGCGCATAACGTCAGCAGCATCGAAGAAGTCGGGCTTGTAGCATAGTCGTGCCGAATATGGTGCATACGCTTGCACACCGTCCATCTGCCATTCGTCCTCGGCGGCTGTCCACTGTCCGTCGGTCATGGGGTAGTGTATGTTGTTCTTCTGCAGCAGCTCGTGTGTCAGTGTGGCTAGGCTGTCGAGTCCGGATGTCTTCACTGCCGCCACCACTATTCCCATCCAGTATGCTGATGTCTCATAGTTCACCACATCGTTGTAGTATGTGCGTGCGATGTCTGCGGGGTCGTCGGAGAACATACCCTGTGTCAGCTGATGGGTGTAGAAAGCTCCATCGGAAGTAGTGCCTATTGGCGACGCGATGATATAGTCCGTCACGTTGCGCAGGGTGTAGTCCACTTCGAGAGACTGCATCAGGCATGCGTCGAAGAAGAGGTAGCTAAACTTCATGCCGCTGTTGCGCAACACTGTTGCCAGATCCTCAATGCTCATGGCGGTACCTTGGTCTGTGGCGAAGACACCACCGTCGTCAATGCCTATCGACTTGAAGCCTTTTGCTTTTGAGCTTTGATAATTGGTGTTGTAGGGTGCCATCCATCCGTCGGCGTGCGACCATAGAGTGAGACCGTAACTGATGGCGGGATGATTCTCCTTTACCCATTGCAGCACCATGGCCAGTGTGGCAGGATCAGAGGAGTCGAGGTTCTTCTCATAGACCAAGGTGGGGGTGATGTCGGCGTGCTTGTTGTCAAACACATATATCTCGGTGCCACTATTACGGTCGAGGTATACCACCACCGTCTGGCCCTTCTTCAGTTGGGGTGCACCGGCAGCGATCTCTTGCACGTCATCCATCACATAGGATGACAGACTGTTCTGCGCCGAGAAATAGATAATCGCTGTCTTTTGATTCACGACATCGGGCGATATGCCGCTATCGGAGCATGACAGTAGCATTGTTGCTGATAGTAGCACAGATATGGTGGCTATAAACTTTCTCATTTTCATATTGCAAAGTTACGATAATCCTTCGATATTTGCATGCTTTTATAACAAAAACATTAAGCGCGTCGGATTTGGGATTCGACGCGCTTAATTATTAGATTGAATCAGTTAGGGGGGCTTAGTGAGTTTAGGGAGTGGTATTATACTCCTTGCCGACGACGACGTTGGCGTTACCTGTTACTTCGGCCTGGTTGCCACCACCGAAGACATTACCGGTGATGTTGACGCCTTCGACCGTGTGAGTGCGTTGAGCCTCACTATCCGTTTCGGGTGTCTTAAAGACTATAGAATCTCCTAACTTTGTGCCGATGTTTACAGTTGTATTACCTATCACCTTCGCTGCATTACCACCGCCGAAAACGGTGCCGATGGCACCAATCTTTCCTGATTCGTGAGCAGGCAGGGTGACCGTTGTGCCATCAGGCAGAGTAATTTCTCTGCCGGCATAGGTTGATGTCGCTGTTGCGTTCACGCCAACCACCTCATTGATGTTGATGATAGGATTGCCCGTCACCTTAGCTGGTTCGGGATTGCTTGCTGTTGGAGTGCCGCCCAGTCCACCGCCGAAGATGCGGCCGATGCTGGTGAACGACCTTACGTTGATGGTCGGGTCTGTCTTGCCAGCAGGTGTAGTATAGGGAGCTTGGTTGCCGCAACCGTAGAGCTCACCGATGGTGACAGGATGACATCCCGTCTCTTCAACATTCACAGTGATGGAACCATTAATAGTACCACTAATGTTGTTGCCACCGAACACACGGTCGAAGTGTCCGCTGGTTATAGTTAGCTCGATGTCGCCCCCAAGGTCGGCTTTCTTGGCGCCGCCATATATTTCCTTGAGATAGGTGATACATCCTAACTTAATCTTGGCGTCGCCAGACATATATGCTTCGTTGCCGCCACCATAGACCTCGTCGATTTCCAGTGGACAGCTACTACCCTCATTAAGGTAGGCGACGGTCGTGTGGCATACGTCACCTTTAGTGTTAGAGCCGCCAAAGACACG
>JAFZUB010000091.1 GCA_017618515.1 Bacteroidaceae bacterium | reverse complement strand
GTCTCCTCAAATATCTTGCTCGATATCTTGGCGTAAATCTCTGTGCCGGTAATCTTCTCCAGCAACTGCGACTTCTCGCCGCGCTTAGCTGATAGGAAGTTGGCAAAACTGTTCTGCGCCAATATCACTGTGCGGGTAAACTGGCTGTAGTCCAGCCGCACTATCTGCTGTATCATGCGCTGCACGTCGGTGCTCTTGTCGGCCAGCGTCACGTGCTTAGGCTTCAGCTGCACCAGCTCGCGCTGGATAGGCTTGTAGGTGTTGTTGCGCGTCAGGCCCACAACCCACTTGGCCATATACTGCGTGCCGTCGTCGAGCGAGAAGGTGATACGGCTATAGCCCTGCGCAGCCCCGCGACGCAGCATGTTGCATGTATTATATATATTAGGTGTGTTGTCGTCGGCTGCCTTCGCTACTATCTCTTTGTTGCCCAAGCGCGGCGCCTCGTTGTAGAGCGCCAGGCAGATAGCGTCGAGCACCGTGCTCTTGCCGGCGCCTGTCTTGCCAGTGATGGCAAAGAGGCCCGCCGACTTCAGCGGCTCTTGCATGAAGTCTATCACCTGCTCGCCCTCAAGCGACGCGAGGTTGCATATCTCTATCTTGTCTATTCTCATAACTCACTAATTGCTTACTTCGTCGGCTGCCTTCTTGAAACGCTTAGCCACTTCCTCACTCATCTCCTGTCCCGTAGCGGCTAGGTAGGCGTCGTGCGCTATGTCCAGCGGACTGATGTTGCGCAGCTGGTCGAGCGACTGCAACTTGCGATGCCTGCTCTCCGTCTTGCTCTCGGGCACCTCCCTCACCAGTCGGCACAACCTTACGGCATGCCCCTCCAGGGCGGCCACTATCTCATTGTGCGCGGCAGGGTTCAGTTCGTTCTCCTTCAGTCTTATCTCCAGATACGGCCACTCGGCACTGTCGCCCTTTGCCTTGGGCAACGCCCTTAGCAGGTTCAGCACCTCACCCAGCGGGGCAGCACCCTTCTCCGGCACCGACACGATACCGCGCAGAGGCTCATACTCCAGTCTCTCCACCATCGCACCGCCATTGGCACCAATGGTAATCATATTTACTCCGTGCGAGTAATTCTTCTCCGCGAAACTCATTGGCATCGGACTGCCGGCGTAGAACATCATCTTGTCCTCACCGCCCACCTGCTGCGCCTTATGTATATGGCCAAGCGCCACATAATCCACTCCCGCGTCTATGCCACGAGCGTCGATACAGTCCTCGCCACCCACGACCAGACGCTCCGAGTGCTCGGTGGCAGCAATCTCCGACCCTGCGGCATACAGGTGAGCCATCAGCAGCATGGGTATGTCCTTGCCATACTGCTTGCGCGCCTTGCTGACGATGCCCTGTAGAAAATCTCTCACACTGCGACTGATGTTGTCCTTAAACTCATAGTCGCCTGTGCGCAGATAGGGCACGGCTATCACCACAGCCTCAGCCTGCGTGTCGCCGGCAGGACCGATGGGGATGATAAGGTTGTCTGTCAGCGGCTGCCCCTTCTCGTCGTGCTCCACCACGCCTCTTATCTCCACACCCATAGGGCGCAACAGCTCGGCGGGAGCCTGCAGGCGTCGCCCTGAGTCATGGTTGCCCGCCGTGATGATAATCCTCAGTCCCGGATGGGCAGTCGTCGCCTGGGCCAGAAAGCCGTAGAGCATCTCCTCGGCCTGCACCGACGGGTTGGCGTTGTCAAACACGTCGCCAGCCAGGAGCAACGCGTCGGGTTTCTCCCTGACTATCACCTCCTGCAACCAGCGCAGGAAGTGCTCGTGCTCCATCGTGCGGTCAAAACCGTGAAAGCTGTCACCCAAGTGCCAATCTGCTGTATGTATAATCTTCATCGCATTCTCTGTTTTTAGGTATGCAAAATTAGTAAATCTTTTTCATTCTCTCAACGATTTGCAGAGCAAACTTTGCTCTCCCCTCATTCTATGTTCTCTATTATCCCGATGCTTTTATAATCCTAAAACTGCACCCGTATCAATAATCTTTAATAACTTTGCGAACAAAAAAACTCTCTTTCCGTGTAATATTTTCGAAAGTTTTGCGACTAATGGGCTAAACGACTGATTTCAGAAAGAATATGAACGAACAAGAATTATTGTTTCTCAACCTCATGGAGCAACATAAGCAGATTATTTATAAGGTATGCTTCATGTACGCCTCGGACGACGAGACCATCAACGACCTATTCCAGGAAGTGATGCTCAATCTCTGGAAAGGCTTTCCCCGGTTCCGAGGCGAGAGTAAGCCCAGCACATGGATATATCGCATAGCTATGAACACCTGCGTGTCATGGCTGCGCTCGTCCAGCAGACGTCCCCAGACTGTGCCCCTTACGCTATCGATGGCCGACATCCTCGCTGACGAACACGAAAAAGATAACCTGCGAGAACTATATAAACTTATCAACCGCCTCGGCAAGTTGGAACGCGCGCTGATTCTGCTTTGGCTGGAAGAAAAAAGCTATGAGGAAATCGCAGAGATTCTTGATATCTCCGTCTCAAATGTCGGGGTGCGCATCAACCGCATCAAGACTAAACTTAAGGCGATGTCCAACAATTAAAAACACCGGAAATCATGGAACTTGAAGAATTGAAACAAAAATGGAATATGCTCGACCAACGTCTCTCAAAGAGCGAAGTGTATAATCGTCGAATGTTACAGGAAATGCTGAAAGGCAAGAACCAGACCCACTATGAACGACTGCGCAAAACGACTGTCTTCAATCTCTTTAGCACGCTTGCCATCACCGCCATACTTGTCCCGCTGTCACACATGCAGGGTATCTACCACAACACTTCTTTCTATCTCATAGAAGCTGTGTGCACATTGGGAGTGCTGATGATTGGCTACCAGCTGATTCTTCTCTCACGCTTTGATGTGATGAATAATCTGCCAGACCAACTCCGCCACCTTATCAACTATAGGCGCTATTATGTCTATACGATTATCATCAGTATCCCTCTGGTAATCATTACTATATGCCTGACTCTCTACCTTGAGAATACCGCATCGCCCGCTGGCATCTTCCTTGTCATCCTTTTTCTCATCCCCGGAGCCCTATGCAGTTGGCTGGCGTGGAAGAAACATCAGCGTACCATGCAAGAGATTGAGAGCAATCTGGCAGAACTGAAAGAGTTTGAATCGTAGAATTATTCGTCGCTGTCACAATAAATAAAAGCGAATTAGCCTATATCTCAAAATTTATATATAAATTTGCAACAGGTTAATTGAAGAGGACTCGATGAAGAAGAGTTTCTGGATTATCTGTGTGGCATGGTGCTGGGCCTTGACTATGGGACTGGCATCATGCAGTAGTGCCCAGGGCGACGGGACTCACCGCATCATGACATCCATTGAGCCGCTGCGCTATCTCGTTGACCAGGTGGCTGGCAACGAATGGACTACTTCTGCACTGGTGCCTGACGGCTTCAGCCCTGAGGAATACTCTCCCTCCACACAGCAGATGGCGGAGCTGTCCAACTGCACGGCTCTCTTCACTATCGGCCAGCTACCCATCGAGACAACCTGGATTCCCCGCATTGAGTCCAGCAACCCCACACTGCGCGTGGTGGACACCTCCACAGGGCTCAAGGAGCACGGCATGACGTTCGACCCTCACACATGGACCTCACCAACCAACGCCCGCCACATAGTAGGCAACATAGCTGACGCTCTGTGCGAGATAGACCCCGACCACGCCAACTTATATAAAGATAATATGCGCCGCGCACAGGCTGCCATCGACTCGCTGCACTCTACGCTGACAGAGACTCTGGCCGACCTGCCCTCGCGCTCCTTCGTCATTGCGCACCCCGCCCTCACACAGTTTGCCGCCGATTACGGCCTCCACCAGATTGCCATAGAGGTGGACGGCAAGGAGCCCACGCCCGCATCGCTGCAGGCTCTCATCTCCCAGGCACGCGCCGAAGGGGTGAAGGTCGTGTTCGTGCAACGCGAGTTCGCCGACCGCAGCGCACGCATCATAGCCCAACAGCTAAACGCCAACCTCGTACAGATTAACCCGCTGGCATACGATTGGACTGCAGAAATGACCACTATTGCCCGCACCCTGAAGAATGGAAAATAACAGACTCATACATATTGAAGGAGCATCCGTTGCCTACGACAGCACTGTCGCTCTGCAGGACGTCACACTCACCATCTACGACCACGACTTCCTTGGCGTGATAGGGCCTAACGGCGGCGGCAAGACTACGCTGGTGAAGCTCATCCTCGGCATCATGCAGCCGCAGCACGGCACCGTCACCTACTACGACACCAACAATCAGCCGACCCACAAGATTCCTATTGGCTACCTGCCGCAATACACGAGCTTCGATTTCCGCTTCCCCATCACCGTGGAGGAAGTGGTGATGGCGGGCATGCTTGCAGGCAAGTCTATGACCTATCGCTTCACCGCTGCCGATCGTCAACGCACACAGGAGGTCCTACAACTGCTGGAACTCGACTCTCTGGCACGCCGTCCTATCGGCGAGCTGTCTGGCGGCCAACGACAGAGGGTGCTGATGGCCAGAGCTCTCACCACGCAGCCGCGACTGCTGGTGCTCGACGAGCCTTCCACCTATATCGACCGCAACAGCGAGAATCACATATACTCCCTGCTTCAATCGCTCAACGAGCAGTGCGCCATTGTGCTCGTCAGCCACGATATGGGAGCCGTAATTCAGACAGTGCGCAACATTGCGTGCGTGAACGGCACAGTGCATTACCACCCCGCCACAGAGCCTGCCGACCATTGGTTTGAGCACGAGATGGGCTGTCCGCTGGAGCTGGTGGCGCACGGCCATGTGCCGCACAGAGTGCTGACAAGCCATTGATAATAAATAGCTAAATTGTACATAAAATATCTACCATGAAGAGTATCAGAGAAGTCTATCGCATCGGACACGGCCCCAGCTCATCGCACACCATGGGCCCCGCCAAAGCTACTGAGATTTTCCTTCGCCACAATCCTGACTGCCCGTCCTATAGAGTGACGCTCTACGGCAGTCTGGCAGCCACCGGCGAGGGACACCTCACCGACGTGGCCATTAAGGAGATATTCCTACAGGCTAACAAAGAGATGGAACTCCTGTGGAAGCCCAAGGTCTTCTTGCCTATCCACCCCAATGCCGTGATGTTTGAGGGCCTCGACAGCGAGGGACAGACGGTCAGCCAGTGGACCGCCTACAGTGTGGGCGGCGGAGCGCTGAAAGAGGAGACTCCCAAATACCTGCACACCGAGTCGCCCGATATCTACGACCTCACCACGATGACTGATATCCTCCACTACTGCGACCGCCAGGGTATGAACTTCTGGGAATACGTCAAGGAGCGCGAACAGCCCGACATCTGGGACTATCTGCTGGAGGTGTGGCACACCATGTGCTCCGCCATACAGCGCGGACTGGCCGACGAGGAGGTGCTGCCGGGTGTATTGCACCTCAAGCGTAAGGCTGCCAAGTTCTTTGTGCGCGCCAACAGTATGACGCCCTCGCTGCAGGCCAAAGGTGTCACTTTCGCCTACGCACTGGCAGTGGCCGAGGTCAATGCCTCGGGAGGAATGATTGTCACCGCACCCACCTGCGGCTCGTGCGGAGTGATGCCCGCCGTGCTCTATCAGATACAGGAGAGACACCACTTCACAGAGACACAGATAACCCGCGCCCTTGCCACAGCTGGCCTCTTCGGCAATGTGGTGATAGAAAACGCCTCCATCTCTGGTGCCGAGGTGGGCTGCCAGGGAGAGGTGGGAGTAGCCTGCGCTATGGCTGCAGCTGCCGCCAACCAACTCTTCGGCGGTAGCATCACCCAGATAGAGTATGCCGCCGAGATGGGACTTGAGCACCACCTCGGCATGACATGCGACCCGGTGTGCGGACTGGTGCAGATTCCTTGCATCGAGCGCAACGCCTACGCCGCTGTGCGGGCCATGGACGCATGCCTCTACTCCGCTCTCACCGACGGACGCCACTCGGTCAGCTTCGACAAGGTAGTCAAGGTCATGAAGCATACCGGCCACGACCTGCCCTCGGTATATAAAGAGACGGCCGAGGGAGGCCTCGCCCAACACTATCACTCATAAAAATAATTGCCGCCCATCTCTGGACGGCAATTATTTTTTCCGGTGCAAGCCCTAAAGGTCTTTACCTATGTCGCGACGATAATACCTGTCGGTGAATGTTACCGTCTGCGCAGCCTGCATTGAGGCAGCCAATGCCTCGGCCTTGTCACTGCCATAAGATGTGAGGGCTATCACGCGGCCACCATTGGTAACCAGCTGACCATCCTTCATCGCGGTGCCTGCATGGAAAGCTATCGTGTCGCCTATCTGGTCAACACCTGCAATGGGATAGCCCTTCTTATACTCTAGGGGATAACCGCCGCTGACAAGCATCACACATACTGCTGCACGCTCGTCCTGCTCCACGGTGCACTGATCAAGAGTGCCCGCGGCCACGGCCTCAAACAACTCCACAATGTCCGACTTTAGGCGCGGCATCACCGTCTCCGTCTCGGGGTCTCCCATGCGGCAGTTATATTCTATCACCTTGGGCTGTCCGTCGCAGTTGATAAGGCCGAAGAAGATGAAGCCCTTGTAGTCCAGCCCTTCTGCTGCCAGTCCCTCCACGGTGGGGCGTACTATCTGGTCCTCCACCTTCTGCATCCACTCCTTGGTGGCGAAAGGCACTGGCGACACACTGCCCATACCGCCGGTATTGAGGCCAGTGTCGTATTCGCCTATGCGCTTATAGTCCTTGGCCTCGGGCAGTATCTTATAATGACGACCATCCGTCAGCGCAAACACCGAGCACTCTATTCCGCTCAGGAATTCCTCTATCACTACGCTGGCCGATGCCGTGCCAAACTTGCCGCCCAGCATCTCGCGCAGTTGTTCGCGGGCTTCCTTCAGGTTCGACACTATCAGCACTCCCTTACCAGCGCATAGGCCGTCGGCCTTGAGCACGTATGGGGGCTGCAGCGTCTCCAGGTATGCCTCGGCTTCGGCAAGGCGCGTGCCATCGAAGGTCTGATATGCTGC
>JAFZUB010000090.1 GCA_017618515.1 Bacteroidaceae bacterium | reverse complement strand
GCCAAGGCAGAGCGTCATTATCGGGCCTATGTATGTGGCAGAAGTGATAATGCTAGAGCGGATCTAGGGCTCTTCCACATGCTCTATCTCCGTAGGGTCAGGCATGTCGGACGGGTTGTGCACTTCGAGCACCTCCTTATGTTTCGTATAGACGAGGTATGACACGTTGGGCACCGTGGTGATGACGTCCATGTCAAACTCACGGTCAAGCCTCTCCTGCACTATCTCCATGTGGAGCAGACCTAGGAAACCGCAGCGGAAGCCGAAGCCGAGTGCCACACTGCTCTCAGGACTGAAGCTGAGGCTCGCATCGTTGAGCTGCAACTTCTCCAGCGAGCTGCGCAGATTCTCGAAGTCCTCTGTTGCAATGGGATAGATGCCCGCGAACACCATGGGCTTCACTTCCTCAAAGCCTGCGATAGCATCGGTGCACGGATTAGCCAGCGCGGTGATGGTGTCGCCCACCTTCACCTCAGTGGCAGTCTTTATGCCGCTCACGATATAGCCCACGTTGCCGCAGCCTATCTCCTTGCGTGGCTTCATCTCCATCTTGAGGATGCCTATCTCGTCGACGCTGTACTCCTTCTTGGTATTGACGAAGCGTACACGCTCGCCGGCATGGATGGTGCCGTTGACCACCTTGAAGTAAGCAATGATACCGCGGAAGGGATTGAACACGGAGTCAAAGATTAACGCCTGCAGCGGTGCCTCGGGGTCACCCTTGGGAGCTGGAATGCGCTCTATCACAGCCTTCAGTATCTCCTCCACGCCCATGCCGGTTCTGCCGGAGGCACGTATTATCTCCTCGCGCTTACACCCAAGCAGGTCCACAATCTCGTCTTCCACCTCCTCGGGCATAGCGTTGTCCATGTCACACTTGTTGACCACGGGCACTATCTCCAAGTCGTGGTCGATAGCCATGTAGAGATTGCTGATGGTCTGGGCCTGCACACCCTGTGTGGCGTCCACCACCAGCAAGGCACCCTCGCAACTGGCAATGCTACGGCTCACCTCGTAGGAGAAGTCCACATGCCCCGGGGTGTCAATAAGATTGAGCACATAATGCTCGCCACCAAAGTCATAGTCCATCTGTATGGCATGACTCTTGATGGTGATACCGCGCTCACGCTCCAGGTCCATATCGTCGAGCACCTGATTCTCCGTCACGTCGATAGTCTTGGTGAACTCCAGCAAACGGTCTGCCAGCGTTGACTTACCGTGGTCGATATGAGCTATAATGCAGAAGTTGCGTATGTTTTTCATCTCCTTTACTCTTTACTCCTAAAACTTTTCCGCTTCCTTGAAGCTCTTGGCGTTGAGGTCCTTGGCGGAGAGAATCATGTCCTTCGCAGCCACGGGCCACTCGATGCCAATGTCGGGGTCATCAAAGCGGATGGCAGCCTCAGCCGAAGGCATATACTTGTTGTCCACCTTGTAGGCGAACACCGCCGTATCGCTCAGCACGGCGAAGCCATGCGCAAAGCCGCGCGGCACAAACAGTTGGCGCTTGTTCTCGGCGCTCAGCTCCACTGCCACATACTTGCCGAACGTCTCCGACGAACGACGTAGGTCAACAGCCACGTCGAGCACCTTGCCCTCCAGCACCCTCACCAGCTTGGCCTGGCTCCACTCACCCTTCTGGTAGTGAAGGCCGCGCACCACGCCGTAGGATGACTTCGACTCATTGTCCTGCACAAAGACGGTATTTCCGATATTGGCGTCAAAGTCCTCCTGCCTATAGGTCTCCATAAAATAACCTCGCGAATCCTCGAAAACTCGCGGCTCGAGAACCCAAACACCCTTAATTTCTGTCTCGATATATTGCATACGTACGATTTTAACTGCAAAAATAAGCATTTTCCGCGAGAAAAGAAGTATATTTGCAACGCAAAAGCAATCTCGCAAAAACAAAAAACTCAAAACTCACAAACTCATAAACCAAAAAACTATGAAGATTTCACAGATTGAGCACATCGGCATCGCCGTTGAGAGCATTGAAAAGGTTCTCCCTTATTTCGAGAACGTACTCGGCCTTAAGTGCTACAAGACCGAGGTAGTAGAAGACCAGAAAGTGAAGACCGCCTTCCTCAAGGTTGGCGAAGTGAAGCTGGAGCTCCTTGAGCCCACATCGCCCGAGAGCACCATCGCCGCTTACCTCGAGAAGCGTGGCCAAGGCATGCACCACATGGCATTCCGCGTTGAGGATGGCGTGGCCAACGCACTCGCTGAGGCTGACGCCGCAGGCATTCGCCTCATCGATAAGGCTCCTCGCAAGGGCGCTGACTCTATGAGCATCGCTTTCCTCCATCCCAAGAGCACCGTGGGAATCCTCACCGAGCTGTGTGAGCCGGCATAAAGGAAGCCAGAAAGACAAGAAACAATTAACCGCTGAAGAAGAATCTCCAGCGGTTAATTGCGTTTTGGGGCCTTACTCCACGTCTCCCTTAACGATTATGGAGTAGATGGCTACCACGTCGGCGCTGTTGACAGAGCCGTCGCCGTTGACATCGGCAGCCCCCTTTGTGAAGCCGGACTCAGCGGCGCCCTTCTCGATGAAGGCGTACACAGCCACCACATCGGCAGTATTGATCTTGCCGTCACCGTTGACGTCGCCCTTGATTGCCTTGGTGGTAAAGTAGCCCGGGGCTTCCTCGCCGCCGTCGGGACGGGCATAGGTCTTATCTACCACCGTCTCATCATACTTCGTGCCCTTGCCGCCCACCAGTGCGGTGCACTCTGTGAACATCATATAGTCTACAATATCGAGTGCAGACCAGTCATCGTTGCAATAGATGGTAGTTAAGGATGAGCATTTACCAAGCATATAATTTATAAAAAAATATGGTGCGGGAGTCCGCACCATATTATATGGATTAAAAGAAACAGTTCTCTTATTTACTTCACCTTAGCTACGATGGCCTTGAATGCCTCGGGGTTGTTGACGGCGAGGTCGGCCAGCACCTTACGGTTGATCTGGATGTCAGCCTTGTGGAGTCCGCCTACGAGCTGTGAGTAGCTGATGCCCTCCATGCGTGCAGCGGCGTTGATACGCTGAATCCACAGTGCGCGGAAGTTGCGCTTCTTCTTACGACGGTCGGCGAAGGCGTAAGTCAGACCCTTCTCCCATGTATTCTTGGCTACGGTCCACACATTCTTGCGGGCGCCGAAGTAGCCGCGCGTTAACTTAAGAATCTTCTTTCTTCTTGCTCTTGATGCAACGTGATTTACTGATCTTGGCATAGTTGTTTGTTGTTTTTGAATGTCAGCGCCAAAGCATTTACAATTTTACAATTTACAATTTACGATTTTCATCCCAAATTCTGAATCTTCGATCGTTAAATCTTTGAACTTTTGTGCTAGGACATTCGGTTAATAACTTTTGTTTACTTACTCGCAGTGAGAATGTTTTGTGGATTAGCGGAGATTGAGGAGTTCACGCACCTGCTTGAGGTTTGTGCGGTCAACGATTGCTACATGGTCCAGGTTTCTCTTCTGCTTCTTCGTCTTCTTAGTAAGAATGTGACTGTGGTAAGCATGATTTCTTTTCACTTTTCCTGTTCCGGTAAGAGAAAATCTCTTTTTGGCACCGGAGTTGGTCTTAACTTTTGGCATTGTTTTTAATGGTTTAAGTTGTTGATTATCTATTGGCGGCAGCGTGAAATCAGTACGCTACACGCGCGTTTCTTTTATTGAGCATTGAGGATTGAGAATTAGTCGTCGAAGTTCTCGCCTTCCACCTTCGGGCCGGTGTATTCCTTGCGGGCCTTGTGCTCGGGCTTGCCTACTGACTGGTTCTTCTTTACGGGAGCATCCTCGGTGGCAGCAGTTTTCTTCGATACGGTCGGCATCTTCTTCGGCGCGAGAAACATTATCATTCTCTTGCCCAGCAGCGACGGCATCTGCTCTACCTTACCCACTTCCTCGAGGTCGTTGGCGAAACGCAGCAGCAGCACCTCACCCTGCTCCTTGAACACTATCGAGCGTCCGCGAAAGAAGACATACGCCTTCACCTTGTTGCCAGCCTCCAGAAATTCCTTGGCGTGCTTGAGCTTGAAGTCGTAGTCGTGCTCGTCGGTCTGCGGTCCGAAGCGGATCTCCTTCACGCTTATCTTGACCTGGCGGGCCTTCATCTCCTTTTGCTTTTTCTTCTGCTGATAGAGGAACTTAGAGTAGTCGATTACGCGGCACACGGGGGGCACGGCTGTGGGAGAAATCTCCACCAGATCCTGGTCCATACTCCGTGCGAGGTCGATGGCGTCACGTGTCGGCATCACTTCCGACTCTATTCCGTCGCCTACCACGCGCACTTCGCGAGCCCTTATCTGCTCGTTGATTCTGTACTGCTGTTTTGCTCTGTCGTTCTTCATGTATTAAGTTTGGGGCTGCAAAATTAATCAATATTTATTAATTCAGCCACTTCTTCGTTGATTTTTTTCGCAAAATCATCAATCTTCATGGTTCCGAGGTCTTGTGCGCCCTGCTTACGGACAGCCACGGTGCCCTCGGCGGCCTCCTTCTCACCCACCACGAGCAGGTAAGGAATGTGCATCACCTCGTTGTCGCGAATCTTGCGTCCAATCTTCTCGTTGCGCATATCGATGGTAGCCCTGACGTCGCTCTCCTTAAGTGTAGCGGCAACCTTCTCGGCATAGTCATTGTACTTCTCCGAGATAGGCAGGATGGCCACTTGTGTCGGGGTGAGCCAGAGGGGGAAGTGGCCGCAGGTGTGTTCTATCAGCACAGCTACGAAACGCTCCATAGAGCCAAACGGTGCGCGGTGAATCATCACGGGACGATGCTCCTCGCCATCGCTACCGATATACTTGAGGTCGAAGCGCTCCGGCAGGTTGTAGTCCACCTGGATGGTGCCCAGCTGCCAACGGCGACCGATGGCGTCCTTCACCATGAAGTCGAGCTTGGGGCCGTAGAAGGCAGCCTCGTCATACTCTATCCTGGCCTCGATGCCCTTCTCCATGCAAGCCTCGATGATGGCGACTTC
>JAFZUB010000089.1 GCA_017618515.1 Bacteroidaceae bacterium | reverse complement strand
GATATGGTCGATGACGGTGCCGTTTTCAATGGCGGACACGAGGAGTTTGCGATTGTTCATGAGATGATGGTTTGGTCGTTGGTGATGTCGTCGAGGGTGTAGTTGAGCACGTCGCTAATGTGTGCTTCGCGTGCATAGAGTCCGTTCTGGGCTTGCTGGAAGTAGTAGGCATGCGGATTGTCGTCAACGTCGGCTTTTATTTCGTTGATGCGTGGCAGGGGGTGGAGAATCTTCATATTATCTTTGGCCTTGGTGAGCATGTCGGCGCTGAGGATGTAGGCATCCTTGACGCGCTCGTATTCCATGAGGTCGGTGAAGCGCTCTTTCTGCACTCGTGTCATATAGAGGATGTCGGCGGTGCTTATCACATCTTCGTTGAGTTCGGTGCCTTCGGTGAAACGTATGTTGTGTTGATGGCAATAGATCTTGTATTCCTCGGGCATCTCAAGCTCCTTGGGTGCGATGAAATGGAAGGTGGGATTGAAGTGGCGCATGGCCATGAGCAGTGAGTGGACTGTGCGGCCGTACTTGAGGTCTCCCACGAGGTGGATATGGAGGTTGTCGAGGGTGCCTTGCGTCTTGAAGATGGAGTACATGTCGAGCATGGTCTGCGAGGGGTGTTGGTTGCTGCCGTCGCCAGCATTGATAATGGGCACATTGGTGACTTCGCTGGCATAGCGGGCTGCTCCCTCAAGGTAGTGGCGCATGATGATGACGTCGGCATAGTTGCTGACCATCTTGATGGTGTCCTTGAGGCTCTCACCCTTGGTGCCGCTGGTTATCTTAGGGTCGGCAAAGCCTATTACGCGAGCGCCGAGACGGTTGGCGGCAGTCTCAAAGCTAAGGCGGGTGCGAGTGGAAGGCTCAAAGAAGAGGGTAGCGACAACCTTGCCCTCAAGCAGTCGACGATTGGGGTGACGCTCAAACTCGGTGGCCATCTGCAAGAGGTATTCTATCTTTTCTCTCGTTAGATTGGCCAGGGTTATTACACTTCTGTTTTCTGACATTATGGTTTGTATTTAAGTGGCGATATTATTGGATATCAAAGGACCAGTCCAATCCCATTGATAGGTATTCCTTGAATTGTATCCTGGCATGGCTCTTGTCGCTGTGGTAGGCGTCGTCGAAGCGCGGGTAAAGATATAATGTGCTGGACAGGAACTTGTTGATCTTGAAGCTAAAGGTGTTTTCCCACTCAGCCACCACGCTTTTGTAGTTGGTGAAGCAGAACAGGCGTGAGGTCCATGTAAGCTCCTTGCATATCTTCCAGTCGATGTTGCAGGTGATGTTGGAACCAATCTTCTCGTAGCTATGATGGCGCCCGGGTACACCATAACGGCTAGTGAGGTCGTGGCGTCCTACATATATGAAGTCATAGGACAGAGGCGCCAGCACTACGGTAAGGTTGTATTTTTGCTTGTTTTGCTTATAGTCCATACCGACGGAGAGGATGCTCTCAAAGGGCGACATAAAGTCGGAGTAGATATAGTCGCTGTTGTTGGCGTACTTGCGGTAGAACTGTGTCCAGCTCTGAAGCGATACGGTGTAGTACCAATGTCCACTGGCCCTGATGCCCAGTTTGTTGGTCATACGCAGGAGGTCGGTGTTGGTCTTGAAGCTATGGTAGGTGTCGTCTTTGTTGGTTTGGAAGCCCAGGTTCATCTCCAGTTTGTTGTCCCACTGCACTTTCTGCTTGTTGTTGTAGTTGGCCCAGAAGGTGGAGTTGTAAATCATGGAGTTGCTGCTCGACCCACCTTTATACCAGTTGTCGCTGATATAGTTCTGCATCAGTTGCAGCTTCAGTTTGCCACCGAAAGTCCAGAAATTAGGTTTGCGACTTATGGCCACGATAGGCTCTACCACGCCTTCCACCTCTTGTACCTTTACCTTGTCGGAGACAGTGGCCTTGTAGTCAACTTTTTTCTCTATGTCCTTGCGTATACCACCCTCACGGTCGAGGTCTGCGTCGGTGTAGCGAACCAAGTGGGGGTGCTGGGTGTACATGTCGAGGAAGAAGCGGTTGATGGCACTGTTAAGCTTCAGGTTGCCGGAGCTGGCGGTGCGGCCTTTGGGAATGTCCATGGCCTCCTTGAGCGAGCTGCGATAGAGCATGGGTGGCACAAAGAGACGATAGTAGTAGGGATTGATGAGAAGGTCGCCGCTCTGATTCACATTTCGTGTGTTGGCAATGGAGTCGAAGGCTGCCCTCATAGTATGCAGCGTATCTATGTACTGCTGCGCAATGCTCTCTGCCTGCAGTGCAAAATGAGAGTGCACGTCAGGAGAGTCGGGGGCACTCTGTGCGTGGGCCGTCAGTGCCGCGACAAGGGATAATATTATGGTTATCTTGTGTAGCTTCATTCTATTGATTCTTAATCACTTTTCCGTCTTGGATAAAGATACCCTTGGGCGATTGACCATTGAGTTTGCGGCCTTGCAGATCGTACATTTGACCATTAACAGAGGGCGACTGACTGTTGACTTCTTGTACGGCAGTCGGTTCGTCACTAAACTCAAGGCTGAGCATGCCGGTGGGGGCATCGTCGCCAAACTGGAGGTAGGCACTGTTTTCGGGTATATTGCCCGAGGTAACCTTAGTGAAGCGTCCTCCGCCGAGAGTGTTGAGGGCGTAGATGGTGCCCTTGAGGCCGTTGCGGGCGAAGTAGGTGCCCTTGAGCATATTGTCGGCTATAGGCCTGCCGGAAGGTGCAGCTATCTGGAGGGTGAGCTGCTGGCTGTCTTCGCCACGGATGACGGCGGGGGTGCCAGCTGGCAGACGGTCATAGACACGCAGGAAGCATAGCTTGTTGCCGTCAAGGTGGTCGGCTACATATACCTGCAGGTCTTCGGGCACGATGATATCGAAGGCGTAGTTGATGCTCTTCATGCCGGCAGTATTGAGGGTGACGTTGATATTGTCGACGATCTGCAGTTGGAACTGCGAGTTAGTGTTGCCGTAGTAAGCCGTGGTGTTGTTGTAGAGTGCTGAGAGAGCCATTCCGCCCTGCTGGGTGGTGGAGATGGAGAAGACGCCGGGCTTGTCTTCAGTGACATAGTAGCGCCCTGCCTGCTTGGTGCCACGGCGTGCATGATTGACAGTGTTGCCTGCGTTGTCGGTCAGGCGTCCGAGGCTCACGTCTTGGCTGGTGGGGCTGAGTGCTTCGCCATTGGTGGGGAAGCCCCATATCTGTGCCACGTTGTTGGCAGCCAGAGCTTTGTATTGCGTTGACGGCTGGTCGGTGGCGGTGAGAATGGGCGTGGAGCTCTGATTGCTGGCCATTGACTGTATGCGATAGACATAGGTGGTCGGGTCGAAAGGTATGCGGTTGCATCCATCAACAGCTTTGTAGAGCTCGCTGCGCTGGTCGATAGAGATATTGCCGTTGTTGTATAGCTGAGTGAGGTAGTCGCGCTCATCGCCGTCGGGCACAGAGCCCACCATTCCCTCAGGTACCTTGAGGATGTCGCGCAGCTTGGCTACATAGGTGTCAAACTTGGCGTAGTCCACACATTTATTAATAATGTATTTAGCCTCGGCGTCGGTGGGAGTGAGGTAGTAGTTGTCATAGAGATCGAAGTAGCTGGACTCTTTGCCGATAGAGAGCGCCTTGACAGGCTGGTCAGCATCGGCAGGGTCGAGGGTGATGTATTTGCCGCGACTGGTGATGAGGAATGATGACTGACGGTTCATGTAGTCGATGCTCACCTCGGCGGGAGTCTCGCTGAGACAGTTCTCAGCATCGGCATCCACGTAGCGGCGTATGCCTGGATTGTAGAGGTAATATTTGTCGTATCCTTCAGCCTTGATAATCATCCAGTTGTTTTTGAGGTTGGTGACATCAACATTCTTCTTGTACGCATCAAGAGCATTGGTTGTGGTTGCCTGTCCGACACTGAGGTTGTTGTCGGAGTCGACAATCAGCTTGCCGTAGCCGTAGTGGCTGCTGAGCTGGTAGCGGTGTGTGGTTATGATGGAGTATTTGTTGATGGCGTGTCCAAACTTAAGTAATGAGCTCGTATTGTTGAGGTCGGTGATAGCTTGTGCTATCTCATCGATGTCACCCTGTCCGTTGTTGTATGCACGGCGCAGTGCGGGGAGATCGCGGATGGGGTAGGAGTTGAAGCATCCTGCGTTGTCGAGCAGTTCGGCAGCGTATTGGTAAATCTTGTTGGAGCTGAGGTCGGTGGCCAATGTCAGTTCGTTGATGTAAAGCATCACGCCGTGGCCCTCGGTGAACTCTATCTTGAAATACTGCGAGTTGATGCGTTTGGGCAGTTGTGTGGTAGTTGTGGCAGCACGGCCTATGAGCAGCGTGTCGGTGGCTTGTGTCCATGTGTTGCCATCCTCTGAGGTAAAGATGACAGCCTTTGCGGGCCAATATAGATAAGACTTCTTGTCGGTGTACAGTCCCATCTCGCTGATGCTTACCCTGGTAGGAGCTTTCAAGGCAATCCAGTGAGGATAGAGCATACCTCCGTTTTTCCACTTATTGCGCCAGTAGCTCTTCTGGTTGCCGTCGATAGCCTGTGCGGCACGGCCGTAGTCGCCATCGCCCTCCTCTTCCTGGTCGGAGAATCCGAGCAGAGTCCATTTGGTCAGGTCGTATGTCTCGCCAGTCGATTTGAGGCGAGCTTCGGCTTGCTTGGCAGCATCTTTCTTTATGGCCTCGTTGACGCGAGCCACCTTGGCGTCAATGTTTATAGTGTCAACGCATGAGTGGTCGAGAGGTACACCTACGTAGTGGGAAGAGTCGTTGACGACAGAGGTATATCCGCCGTGCTCCATGTAATAGGCGTTGGGAGTGGCATCGGTGGCTCCTCTGCCGAAGTCGTGGCGGGAGGTGCGGGCCGAGCCGCCATCGTTGTTGGTGAAGCTGTAGCCGGAGATACTATACCACTTGCCGCTGCCGGCTGAGCGCAGAAATCCCTTTCGCCAATAGGCACGGGTATAAATCTCGCCGCAATCACCGTAGTTTTCCAGGAAGGAATAGAAAGTGGAGAAGAGGTATGACTTGCCGGAAGCGCGGTGAGTGGCCAGATAGGTCCAGTCGGAATCGCTGGCCATCTTGTACCATGCTGTCACGATACTGTTCTCATAAACAAAGGTAGAGTCCTTGCCGTTCACATCCTTTACTACAACGTTTACCTGCTCGGGGCGTGTGTTGAAGAGGAACTGCACCCACTGGTCGGGCTTCCACCATTGTCCATAGTGATACATGGCCTGAATGCCAGTCTTCTCTCCGCCAAAGCGAGCGATAGTAATGTCGGGGTTGTGGTCGAGGTTGCCGGAGCGCATATATTCGGGCAGATTGGGATCGCTGTCCACATCGCCGTTATCCCACATGGAGAAGATAACCTTATAGTTTTTCTCAGCGTTGTAATCGCCGTCGTATTGGATGCCCATATATCCGCCCATCACACCCATCGACTCAACGTAGGTGGCGACACGCAGATACTGTGATGGGTACATCACCTCCTGATACGACCAGTCGTAGCTCTCTCCACTCGGTGCCATGGGGTCAACAGGCTTGTAGTTCCACAGGTGGGTGGAGGCTGCCATGAAGCGGTTGGAGGTCACAATCTGCTGGGTTGACTCGCGCTTGAACTCTAGCCTGTTGATGGCTGCAACGCTGGAGGACTTGCTGGAGGTGAACTCAAAGCGATACCATTTGTCTTCAGAGAACTGCACATCTTTCATCAGCTCCAGTTCGGCATTGGAATTGCTGCCGGTGGAGGCTACCTCATTCTCAAAGATAAGGAGGCGGGTGTCAGGGTCAGTGACTCTGAGTCGTATCGGGGCCGCCGTCTTGGTATTGACAAACGCTGTCATAGAAATATATCCCTCAGGCACATGCAGATAGTAGCATACCTGAGCATCGCTGCGTGATGGCCAAGAGTAAGAGCCAGTGCCGTTTTTGTCGCCGGTGGCATAGTGCTTGCCGTTAACTTCTACAAAGCAGCGCTGGCCGTAGATTACATCTGTTGTTGACTGATAGTTCTGCGATAAGGCCGACGCTGCGGTGAACAGTGCGGCCACGATGGTGGAAATATTTCTGAGATTCATTTTTATTTTTGTGTTAAATCATTCATTAATTCTCTGTTCAATGCGTGCAAAGAGTTCCTTAACGTAGTCGATAGTCTT
>JAFZUB010000088.1 GCA_017618515.1 Bacteroidaceae bacterium | reverse complement strand
TGGGGTCAGGGTCGCGCCATGCTATGGGCACGTGATTCATGGGGATAATCTTGAGAAAGCTCTTGTCCTCGTCGCCCCATGGTGCGGGCAGGCAGAAGGTGATGTCCATGTCACCCTGCGCTGCCAGACCTTTGGTCAGTCCGTAGCTTGCTGTGCCCAGTCCACCGAGAATGTGAGGAGGAAATTCCCAACCAAACATTAAAACTTTCATGATATTATATGTAATTTACAATTTGTTTTTCTATTGTTTTCTATCCAGTAGTCGGATGGCACGCAGGATAGCTGCCACATTCATTGCGAAGGAGACAGCTCCTCGTCCGTGGAACGGCGGGTTGCCGTCAAACATCTCTGGTATTGAACCGAGGCCGTGATAGAAGAGCTCCTCTTCAAATCCCACCATCTGGCGCTCAATGAAGCTGAGGCCGCTCATCTTGTGTATCTTGAGGTAAGCCTCGAGATAGAGACCGGTGAGCCAGGGCCATGCGGTGCCATTATGGTAGGAGTTGTCGCGCTCCCACTGCACTCCGGCGTAGTATGGGCGATAGCCTCCACTCTTTGGGCTGAGCGAACGCAGTCCCTTGGGGGTGACCAATTCGCGGGTGCAGATGTCGAGTGCTCTCTTGCGCTGCTCCTTGGTGAGGGGCGAGTAGTCTAGGGCAAAGGCAAAAATCATGTTGGGCCTTACCTCCCAGCTCACATACTGCCCGTCAACATAGTCGTAGAGGTAGCCGTTGTCGTTGACAAAGACATACTGGAACGAGCGTTCCACCTTCTCTGCCAGGCGGGTAATCTTTTCTGCCTCTTCGCTGCGCTTGGTTTCATTAAGAAGTTCAGCATAAAATCGCAGTGCATTGTACCACAGTGCGTTAAACTCTACTATATATCCCGAGCGTGGTACTATAGGATTACCGTCGTGCATGGAGTTCATCCATGTGATGGGCTTCTCGCGACCATTGGAGTAGAGCAGTCCGTTTTCATGGAGGAAGAGGTTGTCGTGACGGCTGTTGAGGATGAAGTCCATCATCTTGTCCACCAGCTCGCCATAGAGTTGAATGGCCCGTTTGCTGTCAGCGCGGCGATAGTACTGCATGATGCACCATAGTGCCCAGAGTAGGGTGTCGGGCTGCTCGGTCTCGTATATCTCCACCTCTACGGGCTTCTTCTCCACTATGCTGAGCAGTGCCTTCTGCGCTGTCTTCATGTATAGCTCAAAGGTGTCTTTCTCTCCCAGAGCGAGCGTCAGTCCGGGCATAGCCACAAAGAGGTCTCTTGCCCTGCACTTAAACCACGGGTAGCCGGCGATGATATAGTTCTCGCCACCTTTGGAGAGACGGAACTGGTGGGCAGCATGGTAGAGGCAGTTGTAGAAACCATCCATAGGCTCAGTGTCGGTCTGGTCGATGTCCATGATGCGCTTGAGGGTGTTGGTCTGAATCTCGCTGATACCGGCGGAGAAGCATACCGACTCGCCCTTCTTGATTTGCATCTCAAAGTAGCCTGGGCGATAAAGGTCCTCATTGCTCTCCCAGCCTCTCTGTCGCTCGATGGGGTAGTCGAAGCCCATGTACCAGTCGGCGGCGTTGACAAACTCAGCCTTTTTGTTGGTCTGCATGAAAATCTCGGGATAGCCGTCGTACAGACACATCTTCACGCCATTCTTAACCGGGGTGACGGTGGTGTTGATTTTGTTGTTTTTGTGGGTGAAAGTGCGTGTGCTCCTGAATGCGAGGAACGGACTGAGCCTGAGGGTTGTGGGCGAGTGGGCATCGAGCAGGGTGTAGCGGATGATGACACGGCTCTCGCTGCGGCGGAAGTGAATCTCCTTCTGCAGCAACACGCCTCCAATCCTATATACGGTGGTGGGGAAGGCCTTCCACTCGAACGAGCGGATATACTTATGACCATTAGGGCTCCAGTTGTCACCCTGATACTTGTGCAGAGCCAGATTAAACTCTGCGCCGTGCTGAATGACAGTCTCGTCGAGGGAGCTGAGCAGCACGTGCAACTCATTGTCCATCTCGGGCATTGGCACAACCAGCAGTCCGTGATACTTGCGGGTGTTGCAGCCTACGATGGTGGTGCTGCAGTAGGCCCCTGTGTCGTTGGTGCACAGGATTTCCTTTCCCAGCGACTCGCCGAGGTTAGTCATCTTGACGTTATCAAAACAAATAAAACTCATTATAGTAGTAAGGTTAGTGGTTAGCTATTAAGGGTTAGCAGTTAGCAATATTAGTGTACAAAGTTCCACAAAGATAGTGCATTTTATTTAATTGCAAAGAAAAAAACATAAAAATACTGCTTTGCATCAATAAAACGCCACAAAAAGATTGCACTTTGCGACAAATCTCTAGCTAAAAGCAGCTATAAAAGACTCCCCTCGCGTAACTATATAATAAGGTACGCGAGGGGCAGCCGAAGAGGGTAGAGGCAGGGCTCCCTACTTAAACTCAAAAAGATTGATGAAGCCCGTCATGGTGAAGACCTTGCGCAGGTCCTCGTTGATGCCTTGTACATAGACATGGCTTCCTTTGGGCTTGGCAGCCTTGAGCACGCTGAGGAACAGACGCAGTCCGCTTGATGAAATATACTCCAGCGCAGTGCAGTCGAACATGATGTCTTTTCCCTCGCTCTCATAGAGGGGCTGCAGAGCCTTTTCTGTCTCGGGTGCGGCAGCAGTGTCGAGGCGTCCTTCGAGGATGGCCACCATGATGCCGTCTTGTTCTTGGATAGTTGTCTTCATTAGTATTGTAAGTGTTTTGTTGTGTTATTGCCTTAATGTAGCGGATATATGAGGTTTACTGCCACGAGGGCGATGCAGAGCAGCACCACATGGAGCACCACGCCCAGTCGGGCGAAGTCGGAGAACTTAAACGAGCCCGGACCATAGATGAGCATGTTGGGGATGGAGCCCAGGGGTGAGGCATAGCTCAGGGAGACGCAGAGCATCAGCGACACCACGAAGGGTATAGGGTTGCAGTCCATCAGCACCGCCTGGTCATACATCACGGGGAAGAAGATGGCCGCCGTGCCCACATCACTTACAAACTCAGTGACTATCGAGGCCAGCACACACATCACAGCCATGACGAGGTAGGGGTGGTTGCCGCAGATGTCAAGTATGTTTTGGGCGAGGAGTTCAGCGAGGCCAGTCTTGGCTATTGCGGTTGAGAGGACCACGGTGGAACCCAGCATGAGCAGCACTTCCCATTCGATGTACTTGACTATGCTGTCGAAGCGGCAGCACTTGGTAAGCAGCATCATTCCTGCAGCGAGCATGGTAGAGGCCATCAATGGCATGATGCCTAAGTAGGCCAGTACAAACATCAGCAACACTACGATGGAGGAGATGATGGTGCGCGGTCCCAGTTGTGGCACATAGTGTGAGTCGAAGAAGGTGAGGCTGCGGCGGTTGGCGCTCTCCAGCTGGTCGTCGCCCTTGGGAGGACATTCCAGCAACAGGGTGTCGCCAGCCTGCAGGCTTATCTCGCGCGGTTGTCCGTCAACACGATGGCCTTGTCGGGCCACGGCTATTAGCACCACATCGTTTTTCTGCTCAAAGTCGCACTGCGTCATCGACTGGCCTATCAGGTCGCTGCCAAACGACACGTAGGCTGTGCGCATCTTACGCTTGGTGTCAATGTCGTCAATGCTCCACACATGATGGTCGGCAGCAGCCAGTCCGTGGGTACGTTTAAGTTCGAGAATCTCGTTTATCTGGCCTGCATAGATGAGTCTGTCGCCGCCCAGTATCCATTCGTCCTTGGGCACTGGCGTGATAATCTCCTTGTCGAAGCGCACTATCTCCACCAGCGAGCCACCCTTCACAGAGTAGAGCCCCGCTTCCTCGACTGTCTCACCGACAGCGGGATTGTCGGTGGGCACCAGCAGTTCCACGGTGTAGTCGCTTGTTGTTTCAAACGATTGCTCCGCACTGTCTCTGGCGGGGATATAGCGCTGCATGATGATCACAAGCAGCACTCCTGCCACGGTGAGGATGAGGCCTGGCAACAGCGGAGTGAAGATGTTGAGCGTCTGCCCAGTCTTATGCATGTATAGACCGGCCACCACCAGGTTAGACGAGCTACCCAGCAGTGTGCATACACCTCCCAGTGTGGCGGCATAGCTCAGTGGCAGCAGCAACTTGGAGGGAGCCATCTTCAGTTTGTTTGCCCACATCTTGATGGCGTCGATAAATAGTGCTACCACGTTCATCGAGTTGAGCATGGCGGCCAGCAGAGAGGTGGGTATCATCAGGCGCAGCAAGGCGCCGGTGTAGCTCTTGGGGGAGCGTAGCACATTCTTCGACAGCCAATAGAGCACACCCGTGTGCATCAGTCCGGCAATGATTACAAAGAATGCGGCATGCACCACCACCGGCTCGGAGCCGAAGCCAGCCAAGCCTTCTTCCTCAGTCACCACGCCTGTCACCAACAATACCGTCAGCGCTCCGAGGAAGATGACCTCGGCGGGCAGTCGGGTGCGTGTCATGGATATTAGTATGCCTAGAAAAGTGATGATGGTTATCCAAGCATACCCTGTAAGGCCAAGAAATATTATGCTATCCATTAGGTGTTATTTTCTTGCTCAGTGTGAGGATGTTAGTGTTGTCAACATACTCGTAATTAATGGTGTCCATCAGCTGGCGTACCAGATGTATGCCAAGTCCTCCGATGGAGCGCTCTTCTGCGGAGAGGGTGGTGTCCACTTCTGCCTTGGCCGTGGGGTCAAAGCGCTTGCCGTTGTCAATGATGGAGAAGGAGAGTATGTCGTCATAGAGTTTTGCCACGATATTGATATTGCCCTTCTTGCCGTGGGGGTATGCGTAGTTCATCACATTGACTACGGCCTCCTCCATGGCGAGGTTGAAATTCATGTTCATGTCCTCTGGCGCACCCACATCAGTGCACACCTTATCTATAAACTCTGCCAGTTTGGGCACCTCCTGCACATCGTTGGTGAGCAGGATGCTGCACTGATAGGTGGTGTCGCTTTGATGCCTGGTGTACTGTATGGCGAGCATTGTGAGATCGTCGCTCTGGTTGGCATCTCCCACAAAACCATTCACAGCCTTCAGCATAGTGCCGAGGAGATATTCCGGCTCGTGGTTAGCGGAGCCCACCATAGGCTTGACGATATCAAACATGCGCTCTTCGCCAAACTGCTCATGGTTGATGTTTTCGGCTTCTGTCAGTCCGTCGGTGTATAAGAATATCGTGGTGTTGGGATCAACTATAGTCTCCTGAGTGGTGAATTTCCAGTTGCTCATCACGCCTACGGGGATATTGGAGTCCACGGGTAGGAGGCCTGTGGCTGAGCCGATATACACTGGAGCATCATGTCCTGCATTGCAGTAGCGCAATTTACCGGTGGGCAGATCGAGCACACCCAAGAACAGGGTGACAAACATGTTGGAGTCATTACCCTCTGCCATCATATCATTGAGTCTGCCTACAATATGGTGAGGTGTCGCGTCGTGGGTTGATATGGTGCGGAACTGTGCTCTGGTCACTGCCATCACCAATGATGCGGGCACACCCTTGCCCGACACGTCGCCAATGCAGAAGAACAGTTTCTCGTCGCGGATATAGAAGTCAAAGAGGTCGCCGCCCACTTCCTTGGCGGGAATCAGTTGTCCGAAGATATTGATGTCTTTGCGTTCAGGGTAGGGAGGGAATATCTTTGGCAGCATTGACATCTGTATGTCGCTGGCCACCTTGAGTTCGCTCTCCATAGAGGCTTTGCTGGCAGTGGTGGTCTTCAGTTCGTCGATGTATTTGACGAGTGATTGCTGCATGTGCTTGAACGAGCCTGCCAGCATACCCACTTCGTCCTTGCGCTCTGTCTCGGGTACGTCATCTTGGAATTGCCCGTTCGCTATCGCATCGGCATGGTTAGCCAATTCGCCCAGCGGTTTCAGTTCCTCGGTGATGATGCGGCTCAGCACCAGCAACATAAACAGCAAGCCGATGACAAATATCACAATCATCGAGTTGAACATCTTGTAGTAGTTGCCGAAGATATCGCTCTCGGGGCAAACGATGGCTATGCTACACCCCGTCTCGCCCAGTGGCTTGAAGAACACGAGATTTTCAACCCCGTTGATATTGATATGCTTGATACCCTCCTTGCCAGCCTGCATGTCGTGGCCCAGTCGGGTGATGGCTGTGTCAGGCTCCAGCAAAGTCTCTGTGAATATGGTGTGGTAGAAGAGCTTGGTAGTGTCGGGGTGAACGTAGAAGGTGCCGCCGCGCCCTATCATGATGCTATAGGAGTTGGGGTAGGGCTTAATCTTCGACACGACGTAGGACAGCCAACTCAGCGAGAGGTCTGCCGAGAATGTGCCCACATACTTGCCGTCTTTGTCCTTTATCGGCTTGCTGTAAGAGATAATCATGTCGGGTGAGTATATGTCCTCCGAATTATAGTCGGAAAACGGCTCCGTCCAGCACGGACGGTCCAGCAGTTTGGGCAGCTGATACCAATCCATGGTGAAGTATTCGTAGTTCTCGTTGCCCTCCTGAGTGGTGAAAATGGTGCCGTTGTCGTTGTAGGAATATGCGGAGAAATAGCGTCCGCGATCCTTGAAGTAATAAGGCTCAAAGGCTATTGAGCAGCCGTTGAGGTCAGGATTGTTTAGCAGTATGCGCTTGGAATAGACAAACATGGAGTCGGGGGCATCCAGATGTCGTGCGGGAAGCCAATCGGTATTGTTGGTGGCCACCTCCACCTTGGTGAGGATGTTGTTGACTTGCTGCACAGTATTGTCAAGCACCTGCGTGGCTCGGTTGGTGGCTTCTCGTATTATGGCGCCGCGTGATTCTTTAAACATGAAACCAACGGCAAAAATAAATATTATAGTGGCAAAGAACACTATCCACAGGCTGAGCCTGGTAGATAATGAACGATTGATATTTTTGAATGGATTTTTCATGCTTCTATTTTGCAATCATTTCGTCGTAAGTGACCTCGCGGCTAATCATCTTGTTTTGTAACATCAGGCGGCTTGCGCGCTGCACCATGTCGGGACGCAGGCGAAACTCGCGCTTCTTGGATTCGCGGTCCACCTGCAGGCGCAGTATCTCGTCAAGCATCAGTTTCTGGAGAGGGTAGTTGGTGGCTATGCGATACTTCTTTACATATTTCATCACAATATCCAACGTCTCCTTAGGGTGAGCGGCAGCCCACTCCCATCCCTTGCGGCTTGCCTTGGCGAAGCGGTTGGCTTGGTCGCGATGCTTGTTGTAGTATTCGCGGGTCATATACACACCGTCTTCCTGTATGTTGTAGCCATGGTCGCAGAAACGGTAAACATTCTTCTTGCTCAGTGGCATGCCCGTCTGCACAATCTGGTAATACTCGTTGTAGCTCATGGCCAGTGTGGCGTCGATGGCACCGGCAATGAACAGGTTGATGTTAGAGGCTACAGGTATCCACTCGTAGTTGAGGTGCTCCATTCGGCTCATGCATATCGCGAGTTGTCCGAAGCCTGCATTCCATGTGCCCACCTTGGCACCCTTCTGCTCGAGGGGATTCTTGTCGCGGCGTGACACAATGACCAGGGCGTTGTTCATTGATGTCTGGAGGATATTGACCAGTGGGAAGCCCTTATCGACAATCTCGATAGCCTGTGCCAGCTGTAGGGTGGTGGCATAGCTCTCATTCTTTTGTATGCGGCTCATCGCTGACTGCGTCAGGGAGGGGTGCACGATATCCACATCGAGGCCAACCTCGCGGTAAAAGCCTTTCTCTTTTGCCACGTAGTAGCCTGCGAACTGCGCCTGCGCTGTCCACTGGGGGGTGAATATGAACTTTTGCGCTTTCTTTTGTGCAGTAGTGGGGTATGCCCATACGCTCAGGATGACGAGCAGCAGTGTCTTCACATGTTTCATTTAGGATGTTCGTATTTTTTTTGAGCGGTAAAAGTAGTAATTTTTTTTCAAATAGGAGTTTTATTGTAACGAAAAAGTGTACCACAGGTGTGATACACTTCGTTTTTTAAGCGGAGAGAGAGGGATTCGAACCCCCGGTGCCTCTCAGCACGCCGGTTTTCAAGACCGGTGTAATCGACCACTCTACCATCTCTCCATAGAAAGTACTAAAGTTGCAAAGTCGCAATGTCGAGAGCGGTTTTGCGGCGCGAAGGTAATGCTTTTTTTCTAATCGCGGGCAAAAAATGTGTATTTTTATTGTTTATTGTACCTTTAAAGCCTATTTATTGCAAAAAAAGATGTAACTTCGCATCTCAAATCTACGTTAACCGCAAACTTTTAACCGCAGTTATGTTTTACCCAAAGAACTTTGAGGCCAAGGTTGGCTTTACTGAGATACGCACCCTGCTGAGGGGGCGCTGTCTGTCGTCGATGGGTGCGGACGAGGTGAACCGCATGACTTGCGGTGCGGATGTGGCCGAAGTGAACCGCCAGTTGGCCACGGTGAGAGAGTTTCGTGCCATCATGGATGGCGACGTGGATTTCCCGACTCAGAACTTCAATGACCTGCGCCCGGAGCTGTTGCGTTTGCAGATCAAAGGCACTTATCTGGAGGAGCAGGATCTCTTCGCTCTGCGCAACACGATGGAGACGCTGGGGGCGATTGTAGAGTTTATGAAGGTGGAAGAGGAAGGAAGGGAGAAGGGAATGGTCAAACCTCAGAAGACTTATCAATACCCGCTGCTTGCGAAGATGGCGGATGAGGTGAAGGTATTCCCTCGTCTTATTATCCAGGTTGACAGCATTCTGAACGCTTTTGGCAAGGTGAAGGACGACGCGTCGCCTGAGTTGGCAAGGATTCGTCAGTCGCTGGTGGGTGCGCGGCGCAGTGTGAGCCTGAGTCTGCGCAATGTGATGAGTAAGGCACAGGAGTGCGGCTATGTGGAGAAAGACGTGGCTCCTACTTATCGCGACGGGCGTCTGGTGATACCAGTAAGGCCGGAGATGAAGCGCAAGATTCGCGGCATCGTACACGATGAGTCAGCCACCGGCAAGACGGTGTTTATCGAGCCGTCGGAGGTGGTGGAGGCCAACAACCGCATCCGTTCGTTGGAGGCGGAGGAGCAGCGTGCCATCATAATGATATTGCAGGCGATGGCGGAGATTATCCGTCCGCAGATAGAGGATATGCTGGAGGCATTTGTCTTCCTTGGCAAGATAGACTTTATTCGCGCCAAGGCAGTGCTGGCCGACAAGATGGATGCTGTGGAGCCGATGCTGAGTCCGTTCCCGACGATGGATTGGGTGATGGCGCGCCATCCACTGCTGGAGACATCGCTGAAGAAGCAGGGGCGTGAGATAGTGCCGCTGGATATCCAGTTGCAAAACACGCAGAGACTGCTGCTGATATCCGGCCCCAATGCCGGCGGCAAGTCGGTGTGCCTCAAGACGGTGGCGCTGCTGCAGTATATGATGCAGTGCGGTGTGTCAGTGCCTATGCGCGAGAACTCGAAGGCGGGCTTTTTTGAGAATATCTTTATCGACATCGGCGACGAGCAGAGTATTGAGGATGACCTCAGCACCTACTCGAGCCACCTGTCGAACATGAAGAATATGATGAAACTGTGCTCGAGCCGCAGCCTGATACTGATAGATGAGTTTGGCGGCGGCACGGAGCCGCAGATAGGTTCAGCGATAGCCCAGGCGATGCTGGACGTATTCCTTGCCAAATCGACATACGGCATCATCACCACTCACTATCAGAGCCTCAAGCATTATGCTAACAGCCACGAAGGCATAGTAAACGCTGCTATGCTCTACGACCGCGCCGAGATGCGTCCGCTGTTTGTACTGCAGATAGGCAACCCCGGCAGTTCGTTTGCCATTGAGATAGCCCGCAGCATCGGTCTGCCGCAGCAGGTGATAGAGCGGGCCACATCTATCGTGGGTGAGGAATATATCAAGAGTGACAAATATCTGCAGGATATTGTGCGCGACAAGCGCTACTGGGAGAACAAGCGTCTCGCGGTGCACCAGAAGGAGCGCACGCTGCAGCAGATGATAGACAGCTACGAGGCCCGTGTGGCAGGACTCGACAAGGAGCGCAAGGCTCTGATGGAGGATGCCAAGAGTAGGGCAGAGGAGTTGTTTAACAAGAGCAACGCGGTGATAGAGAACACTATCCGTTCCATCCGCGAGGCCCAGGCAGAGAAGGAGGAGACACGCCGACTGCGCACGGAGCTGGAGGACTTCAAGACACAGGTTCTCAACTCGTCTCCCGACAATGACGATGCCATCAACCGCAAGATGGAGCAGATACGCCGTCGCCGTGAGCGCCGCGAGGAGCGCAGGAAGATGCATGCCACCGACCAGAGCACCGAGGCAGGGCTGGGTAGTCTGGAGTCAGCCGAGGTGTCGTTTGCTGTAGGCGACTTCGTGAAGGTGAAGGGCAGCACGGCGGTGGGCAAGATAGTGAAACTGAAGGAAAAGGAGGCCGTGGTGCAAGCGGGCATGATAAAACTCAATGTGACTCTCGATGACCTGGAGTTGTCGGACGCCCCCAAGACGACAGGCACAGACACGACTGTCAGTTTCATAGGCAAGGCAACACGCGAGTCGATGCATGAGAAGAACGTGAATTTCAAGGCGGACATTGATGTGCGCGGTATGAATGGCAGGGAAGCCCTTGAGGCTGTTACCTACTTCATTGAAGATGCCATACAGTGCGGAGCGACGCGCCTTAGCATCCTCCACGGCACTGGCACGGGCTATCTGCGTACTGTGATTCGGCAGTATCTGCGTACTGTGCCCACGGTGGCGTCTTACCATGACGAGCATGTGCAGTTTGGTGGAGCGGGCATTACGATAGTGGAGATGGACTATTAACCATTGAACATTGAATATTGAACATTATAAGATATGAAACTAAAAATTGCAGTTCTTGCCGGTGACGGCATAGGTCCCGAGATATCAGTGCAGGGAGTGGATGTGCTCACTGCGGTAGCTGAGAAGTTTGGCCACGAGGTCAGCTATAAGTCTGCGCTGTGTGGCGCGACAGCCATTGATGCTGTAGGCGACCCGTTTCCAGAGGAGACATTCAAGACGTGTCAGGAGGCAGACGCGGTGCTGTTCTCAGCTGTCGGTGACCCCAAGTTTGACAACAATCCCTCGGCGAAGGTGCGCCCTGAGCAGGGCCTGCTGGCCATGCGCAAGAAACTGGGGCTGTTTGCCAACGTGCGTCCGGTGCAGACCTTCGACTGCCTTATCCATAAGTCGCCGCTCAAGGACGAGCTGGTGCGCGGAGCCGATTTCATTTGTATTCGCGAACTGACGGGTGGCATGTACTTCGGTGAGAAGCATGAAGGCGACGACATGGCTTACGATACCAACAAATATACCCGTGAGGAGGTGGAGCGCATCCTCAAAGTTGGCTACGAATACGCGCTGCGTCGTCGCAAGCATCTCACTGTGGTGGACAAGGCCAATGTACTCGCTTCGTCAAGGCTTTGGCGCAAGGTGGCACAAGAGATGGCTCCTCAGTATCCCGAGGTGACCACCGACTTTATGTATGTTGACAACGCCTCGATGCGCATGATACAGGAGCCGCGCTTCTTTGACGTGATGGTGACTGAGAACACTTTCGGCGACATCCTTACCGACGAAGGCTCATGCATCAGTGGCTCAATGGGCCTGCTGCCTTCAGCCTCCACTGGCACAGGAACTCCGGTATTTGAGCCAATCCACGGCTCGTGGCCGCAGGCAAAGGGTCTGAATATTGCGAATCCTCTGGCGCAGATACTGTCAGTGGCAATGCTGTTGGAGTATTTCGACCTCAAGGAAGAAGGTGCTCTGGTGCGCGAGGCTGTCGATGCGTCACTGGAGGCAAATGTGCGCACTCCTGAGATTCAGATGGCAGGCGGTGCAAAGTATGGCACACGCGAAGTGGGACAGTGGATAGTAGATTATATCCGCAGAAAATAGCCCTATTTATATAATAAGGTAGTGTTTTTACCAAAAAAGACTGCTAAAACTTTGTCGGTTCGCAAAAAAGTATTACTTTTGCGCGCCGATTATTATCAACGGGTCCCGAATGGTAGGGGCT
>JAFZUB010000087.1 GCA_017618515.1 Bacteroidaceae bacterium | reverse complement strand
CGTTGGGTTCACGGCCTACGTTACCGATGAGTAGAGCTTTGTTTAATGACACGAATGAGTAGGGTTATCTCAGTCTGTCGGCGGAGCGGACGAGGCGCTCGTCGAAGCGGATGCGGCGACAGGCGAGGAGGTTGAGAATGATGGCTGCGAGGGGAAGGAGGATGGCTGCACTACCCCACTCCACTGTGGTGCCGGTGAGCGAGGCGATGCCAAGTACTACGCCGGTGAGGGCATGGCATACTGTGGAGAGATTGACGATGCTGAGCTGCCGCATACGATTCTTGTAGAGGAAGATGCTCCATGCAGCGAGCAGCACGCCGAGACCCACGAGGCACAGCCATGCTATCTTAACCCACTGGGCGGTGGAGCTGAAACCTATAATGATGGCTACTATGCCGGCGATAACGGAGAGTAGCAGGTGGATGGTCTGGATGCGTTGGATCATTTATTTGAACTTTTTCTCTTCGCGGGGATTGCGGAAATAGATTTGGTTTTCGAGCATCTCTTGCTCTGCCATGAGGCTGGGCTTGGGCATGCGCTCATAGTAGCGGGAGATCTCGGTCTGCTCACGGTTGTCGAACTCCTCTTCGAGGGAGTCGTTCTTGCCGCCAAACTCTTTGAGTTTCTGGGTGAGGTCGGTCTTTATGTCAGAAGCGATCTGATTAGCGCGCTTCCCCATGATTACTACGCTCTCGTAGATATTGCCTGTGGTGTCGGCAAAGTCCATCAGGTTGCGGGTCTTGGTGGTGACGGGTGCTTTGGTCTTTTTGTAGTCCATGATAATAATGTATTATTTATGATTTATTTGTCGTGTGTTAGCTGTTTTCGTCAGGGACGTATTGCTGGAGGCGCTTGCTGCGGAGCTCTTTCTCAGATTTTTCGTATATCTGCTTGGCATCGTTGAGGAAGCGGGACTGCGGGAACTCGTTGACGAATCCGTAGTACTCGTCGACGGTGTCGCTGTAGCGTTCGTATTTCTTGCTCTCCACACTACTCTGAGCGAGCTGATACTTGGCCTTGAGTACGAGTATGGCGAAGTCTTCCTTGCGCGGCGAGTAGGGATAGTCGCGGATGGCATTCTGCGCTGTGACGACGCAGGCTTCGTAGTTGCTACCGCCCATGAGGCAGTTGAGAAAGTAGTCGCCGAGGTCGAAGTAGAGCTTGGCGGCGAGGTATTCTTTCTCTACAATGCGGTCCTGAAGCTGGAAGAGCATCTCTTTGAGTGCGTTGTAGTATTTGCTGTCAGGATTGTTTTCCATGGCGTTCTGGATTTCGCGCATGGCATCGTAGGTAGCGCTCTGGTCGAGTCGCACGGGATAGGTGGACTCGTAGTAGGACAGGGCAGTGTAGTAGCGTGCTTCATCGACGAACTGTCCAAAGGGGTATGACCTGGTGTAGTAGCGCTTGAATATCTCGCTGGCTGCGTCGTAGTCTTGACTATAGAACTTGCACATTCCGGCGAGGAAGAGAGCCTCGTCGCCTGCCTTGGTGTTGCGCATGCTGGGCAGGATATTGTCGAGCACGATATAGGCATTGGCGTATTTACCCTGTGCATACATCTGCTTGGCGACCTCAAACTTGTATTCGCGGTCGTTGCTCTTGAGCACAGTGTTGATGGTGTGGCAAGATGTAAGTAGAGTTGCCGACAGGGCAAGGATATATAGGATTTTCATTTCGGCGTGCAAAATTACGACATTATTCTCAATTGTGCAAATGCTTTAATATTTTTTAGCATTATGCGCGCGCAAGTTTATTCTGCCATAATGGTGAACTCAGCTCCGGTGGCGTAGTCGTTGCCTGCCTGATTGGAGAGGGCTCGGAAGCGTAGATAGCGTGCCTGGACAGGCTGGGCGAAGAGCACCTTCTTGAGGTTTTGGTTGTTGGCGAAGGTGCCCTTGGCTATGGGCTCGCTCCAGTTGACGCCGTCTTGGCTGACGAGGATTTCGTAGTCCTTGATGTTGCCGTTGGGGCTGTCCTGACGAGGCAGGTAGGTAAAGCCGGTGAGGCTCTTGACGTCCATGCAGTCGAAGTCTACCCAATGGGGGAAATTGGCCATTGTGACGGAGTACATGGTGTGCCAGAAGGTGGATGGGTTGCTGTCGGTGAGGTTGGTGGCAGGTGTGTCTTCTGCCTTGTTTTCTTCGCTGCTGGCGTTGGTGGCCTTGATTTGTATGGTAGTTATCTTATCGAAGGTCATGGTGATGGCAGCTGCCTTGCTGTCTGCGGGCCATGCCTTGACGGTGCCTCCCTGCTTGAAGGTGAAGGGGGCGGTGTAGCCCTGCTCGGGACCGTCGTCAATGGTATAGACGATGGAGTCGGCACCAGCAGCGCTGATGGTAAGCAGGCCTTTAGCGTCGCGCTGGATGAGTGGCAATGCACTGGATGCGGGGCGTACGTTGGTAAGGTTGCCGCGGTTTTCGGTGTCGCGGATGGGGCGTATGATGAAGCCGAAGCTGTGGGCGGGGCCCACTACCCTATCGCGTTGGAATGGCGGTGCTTGTCCGCAGGATGTGCCGCCTAGGCCTGTGACTGCGAGGTCAAGGTTGAGGTAGGTGGTGGTGGCTGGCTGCAGCTCGTAAGGATGGGCTGCGGTGGTCATATCGACGGCTGAGTATGGCAGTGCCTGCATGCTCATGTGTCCGTCGGCAATGAAGAGAACTCCTTCGCCCTGTGGATTGGTGAGTGCGCACCAACGGGTGTCTTCATGGTTGGCCATTTCCTGGGGCTTGGGGAAATGCTCGACTTGCTGTCGCACGGTGCTGGTGTAGCGTTCGATGAAAGAGCCTGTGCGGCGGTCGTTGTAGTTGCCTGCGGGTCCACGGCCATAATATTCTAGTCGCGAGAGGCTGCTAGGTATCTGCATCTGGTAGCCGAGTCGCGGCAGCACGAGTGTGGGGTCGCTGCTCTGGATGTTGGCCTGCAGCTCGACGGAACCGTCGCGGTGAATGGTGTAGAGCTGACGTGTGAGGAAGTGGAAATCGTCGTCGCCGAAGGGTCGATCGGTGAGTTCCTCTATCTTGCTCTGGTAGGGTCCATAGCGATTCATGTCGGTGCCTCCCACTTGTCGGGCAGCATTGGGTGCTTGGCTCCAAACGGTGAATGCAAGGGTGATGGAGCCGTCGGCGTTGGTGTACTGCTGATGGTCGAGGGCGCGGTGGCGCAGATTGTGGAGTCCGTTGGTGAACCACTTGGAGTAGAACCAGTTGTCGTTGTTAGTAAAGGCACGGAAGGCGTTGAGTCGCGGTCCGCAGTTGGGGGTTATGACATCAATGCCGTCGTACTCGAGAGTGTTGATGGAGCCATCGACAGTATTGAAGACGATGTTGAAGTTCTGCCCCTTGATATTGATGGCGTCGGTGGAGGAGCTAACGTTGAGGGCTTTGAGGTCGGGATGGTCAGCTGTGATGACAGGCTTCTCGGCGCTTTTGATGGGGAACTGCTCTTCGGCCTGCACATAGCCAGCATCAGCCCAGGGGGTGGCGTGTTTGAGGATGAACTGGAGTTTGACGAAGTACTCGCCCTCGGGGTCGAGCTCCTCATAGTCGTATGGCAACTCCATCTTTTTGAGGGTGCGGGGGGTGAGTCCGTCGAGGTTGAGTTCGCCGACGTTGACTTGCTTACCGTTTTTCCAGAGACTCCATTCGCCGAGGTACTGTGTAAGGTCGGTGAAGTAGCTCTTGTTGAATATTTCTATCTCGCCGGTCTCGACATCGACCATCTTGGCGACGATATTTTGATAGACTTTCTTGACCTCATAGTACTGCGGCTTGGGCTCGAGGTCGCCAAACATAATGCCGTTCATGACGAACTGTCCATCGTTGGGCGAGTCGCCAAAGTCACCGCCGTAACCCATATAACGACGGCCGTCGGTGGTGTAGTTCCAAATGCCTTGGTCCACCCAGTCCCAAATGGCTCCTCCGCAGATGAAGCTGCTGCTCTCCACGGCTTGCCAGATGTCGGCGAGGTTGCCGACGGCATTGCCCATGGAGTGGGCGTACTCGGAGATATGAAACGGGTATTTGTAGCCTTGTGTGCCATCGGCTATCTGCTGTGTCTCTCCGACTGAAGGATATTGGTTGGAGCCCATGTCGACGATGCTGTTGTTGCGCTCATACTGCACGGGTCGGCTGGTGTCGAAGTGCTTGAGGCTGTCGTAGGCTGCCTTGAAGTTGTGGCCAGGGCCTGCCTCATTGCCGAGGCTCCAGATGACTATGCAGGGATTGTTGACATTGCTGTGGGCCATCTCCATGACTCTAGCGATATGGGCCGGGCGCCACTCTTCGGGGTGAGAGAGGCTCTCCTTGCCGTAGCCGTATTCATGGCTCTCGATGTTGGCCTCGTCCTCGAGGTAGATGCCGTATTTATTGCAGAGGTAATACCAGTAAGGTGCGTCGGGATAGTGAGAGCAGCGCACGTGGTTGATATTGGCCTGCTTCATGAGCATCACTTCTTTCTCCATCTGGTCGCGGGTGATGGCGTGACCCAATGCGGGATTGGTCTCGTGACGGTTGACGCCCTTGAGCTTGACGGTCTTGCCGTTGAGGTAGTAGTAGCGTCCTGCCTTCTTAAATTCGTCGCTGTCGGCAGGGGTGTCCTTTATCTCCACCTTGCGGAAGCCGACGATGGTGCTGACGGTCTCTACTATCTGGTCTCTCTTGTCGATGAGTTCAGCAACGAGGGTATAGCGGTTGGGCTCCTCTGCCGACCACTTCTTGGGCGTGGCGACATAGATGGCGGTAAGGTCCTGCCAGTCGCTCTCCTTGGCTATGGTGAAGAGGGGGCTTTCGGTGGTGCTGACGAGAGTATTGTCGTCCTGATAGAGATTGTTGGCGTAGAGCCAGTAGCGCAGGCGATACTCCTCGGCCTTGCGATTAGTGAGGTTGCGCACTGTGGAGGTGATGCGCAGCATGCCGTTGCGGTAGTCGTGGTCGAAGTCGGGGATGATGACCATGTCGCGCACCTGCACCTTTGGCAAGCTATACACTGCCACGGTGCGGAAGATGCCGGGTAGGCGGAACATGTCTTGCGCCTCGAGGAAGGAGCCGTCGCTGAGGCGATAGACCTCAACGGCTACTTCGTTGCGCCCCTTCTTGATATGGCGTGTGATATTAAAGCGTGCGGCGTTGCGTGAGTTTTTGCTGAAGCCCACGTACTGTCCGTTGATCCAGAGATAGAAGAATGAGTCTACGCCGTCGAAGCTGATATAGACCTCGCGTCCGTCCCAGTTGTCGGGTAGCTCGAAACTGCGGCGATAGCTGCCCACCTCGTTGGGATACTCATGAGCAGTGTAGTTGACGGGGTTATTGCGCATCACTCCCTTGCGCCAATCGCCGACGGTGCGCTCGGTGTGGAAGACGGTCCACTGGTTAACATAGATGGGGCTGCCATACTTGCGGCTGCCGTCGTGCTTGTCAATACCCTGCACATTCCAGCTGCCTGGCACCTTGATGTCGTCCCACCCCGAGTCGTCGAAGTCGGTGCGATAGAATCGCTGCGGCCGTTGGTCGGGGCTCTTGGCGAAGTGGAACTTCCATACGCCATCGAGGCTCTTCCAATAGACGGAGTTCTCAGGCAGTACTTTGCGAGCATTGTCCTTGGTGTCGAAGGAGAAGAACCATGAGCGGGGCATCTCCTTGTTGAGGCCGAGCAGAGCGGGGTTGTTCCATTCATCACCTTTGGGTGCCTTGACGTTATTGCTCATCTTGTAGCCCTCCATCAGTGGGGCATAGTCGGCGTGGGTACTGCCTGCGAGCAGCACAGCTATGGCCGAGATAATTATCTTTCCAGCAAATCTCATAATACCTTTTATTTTATATTGCAGCAAAATTACGAATTAATCCGATATCTACCAAATCTCTGCAGAGTAATTGCGATATTATGCCATATTTTTTGTTTTCACGACACACTCTACCCTACTCCGGAGGTGTACATAATTGGCCATATAAGCAGTCTGAAAAGGGAGAAAAAACAACTCCATAATGAAATATTTTGTAATGGCCAAATTTTATAGATAAAATTCGCTATTTAAGCAAACTTTGGCGCAGTTTCTTGGGAGCTTTGGCGCGAAATACCTAATTTTGCATAAGATTTTTCTAACTTTTATCTAAAAATGAAACGAATAGCAAAACCTACAGATTATGTTTTTCAAGCCAGCTGGGAAGTATGCAACAAAGTTGGCGGAATTTACACAGTATTATCTACTCAGGCCAAGGCTCTTGAGGGAATCTATAAAGACAACCTTATTTATATAGGCCCGGACGTGCACGCACACGTAAGCGGCAAGGGCGCGAAGAACGCCAATCCCCTATTCACACCCGACTCAACACTGCTGAGTGCACTGGCTCGTCAACTGAAGAAGCAGGGCATCCCTACGCGCTTCGGTCGTTGGAATGTGCCAGGCAGTCCTATCGTAGCCCTGGTGGACTATGAGTGCATCCGTGAGGAGAAGAATAAGATCTATGGTGAAATGTGGGAGAGCTTTGGTGTTGACTCACTCAATGCTTATGGCGACTATGACGATGCCAGCCTCTTCGCATGGCAGGCCGGTAGGATGGCAGTCGCAGCCTACCGCTACTTCTGCAAGCAGGAGAAGCAGGATTTAAGCACTGTGTTCCAGGCTCACGAATGGATGAGCGCCTTCGGACTGCTCTACGTGAAGAAGAACGAGCCCAAGATGGCCACCGTCTTCACAACCCACGCCACCAGTATCGGCCGCTCCATCACCTGCAACAATAAGCAGCTCTATGCTTACTTTGATGGCTACAATGGCGACCAGATGGCTCGCGAGCTGAATATGGAGGCTAAGCACAGTGCCGAGAAAGCTGCTGCACTGCAGGCCGACTGCATGACCACCGTGTCGGAGCTTACCAACAGAGAGTGCCGCCAGTTTCTGGGTCGCGAGGCAGATGTGATACTGCCCAACGGCTTTGACACCAGTTTCACTTACAAGGGCGCACAGCTGCTGGCCGTAAGGAAGCGTGCTCGCAAGGCAATGCTCAATACTTATAATGCTCTCAACGGCGACAAGCTGTCAGATGATACCCTTATCGTGGCTACCAGTGGTCGCAACGACTTCCGCTGCAAGGGTTTCGACTTGTTTATCAACGCGCTGAAACGTGTGCAGGACGCTGGCGACCTGAAGCGTGATGTGCTGGCAGTGATAGCAGTGCCGTGCTGGGAGAAGGCAGCCCGTAAGGATGTTAACGAGCGTTTGGCTCTGAAGCCTGCCATTAAGCTGCTTGATGCCTCCGACATGGAGCCCCTGCCCCACCCCTTCATTACTCACGAGCTTTACAACTTCAACGAGGAGCCCATAGTGCAGACCATCTACGGCAGTGGTCTCTCGTTTGACAAGGGTCAGCGCCTGCATCTGCTGTTTATCCCCACATATCTTGATGGCAACGACGGCGTGATAAACATGCCCTACTATGACTTGCTTACGGGCTGCGACTATTGCATTTACCCGTCGTACTACGAGCCATGGGGCTACACTCCGCTGGAGAGCATAGCCTTTGGCGTGCCCTGTCTCACTACAAATTTGAGTGGTTTCGGTCAGTGGGTAGCCGGCGTGACAGGCCACCAACCCCTCGTATCGGACGGTGTGGCAGTAGTTTCACGCAACGACTACAACTACGATGAGTGTGTTGGCGAGATAGCCACCTCTATCGCAGGTATGGCCCGCCTGTCACAGGCTGACTGGCAGCAGTTTGCTGCCGCTGCTACCGACCTGTCGAAGAAGGCTATGTGGAAGGATTTTGTGAAGCAATATATTAAGGCGTATACGCTGGCGGTGAAGAGTGAAAAGTGAAGAGTGAAAAGTTAAAAATATAGAACCTTAAACCTTTAACATAAGATGAAAATTAAGATTAGCAATGTGAACACCCCCAACTGGAAGACTCTCACTGTGCAGGCCAAGCTTCCCGCTGCCCTGAGCAAGCTTGAGGATATGTCGAATAACCTGTGGTGGACATGGGACACCGATGCTTACACTCTTTTTCGTAGCATCAATGAGAAGCTGTTTCGCGAGAAGAAGAACAACGCCATCGAGGTTCTGAGTGCCCTGAGCTACGATGAGTTGGTGGCCTTGTCAAAAGACAAGAAGTTCACCGATCGCATGGACAAGGTGTATGACCGTTTTACTGCCTACATGCAGGCAGAGCCTGACAAGACACGTGCCTCGGTGGCCTATTTCTGCATGGAGTATGGTTTGATCCATTTTCTCAAGATATACAGTGGTGGTCTTGGCATCCTTGCCGGTGACTACATGAAGCAAGCCTCTGACAGCAATGTCGATATGATAGGCATCGGTTTGCTTTACCGCTACGGCTACTTCACCCAGGAACTTGCCATGGACGGCACGCAGATAGCCAACTACGAACCTCAGGACTTTGAGCAACTGCCCTATCAGAAGGTGCTAGACAAGGATGGCAAGCAGCTCGTTATCGAGGTGCCCTTCCCCTATGCCGTGGTTTATGCCAATGTGTGGAAGGTGAATGTGGGACGCGTGAGCCTATACTTGCTCGACACCGACAACCCGCTCAACTCGGAGTATGACCGCGACATCACCCATACTCTCTATGGTGGCGATTGGGAGAATCGCATGAAACAGGAGTATCTGCTTGGCATCGGCGGTATGCAGTTGCTGGAGCTGCTCGGTATCAAGCGTGATGTATATCACTGCAACGAGGGCCACGCAGCTTTGTGCAATCTCTACCGTCTGGCCAACTATGTGAAGCAGGGCCTTACCTTCAACCAAGCCCTTGAGTTGGTACGCGCTTCATCGCTGTATACCGTACATACTCCGGTACCTGCAGGTCACGACTACTTTGACGAAGCTATGGCAATGAAGTATCTGGGCAGCTATGCCGAGAAACTGGGCATCAGCTGGGACGACCTCATCGGCCTTGGGCGCACCAATCCCGAGGATAAGAACGAGCGCTTCTGCATGTCGACCTTCTGCTGCAAGACCTGCCAGGAGGTAAACGGAGTGTCGAAGCTCCACGGCACAGTGAGCCAAAGCATGTTCAACAATATTTGGCAGGGCTACTTCCCCTCAGAGAATCACGTTGGTTATGTGACCAACGGTGTGCATCTTCCTACCTGGGCAGCCCGCGAGTGGAAGACTCTGTACGAGAAATATTTCGGTGCCGATTTCTACGCCGACCAGAGCAATGCCGACATCTGGAAGAAAATCTACGATGTGCCTGACGAGGAGATATGGAAGACTCGTGTGCAGCTCAAGACCAAGCTGATAGAGTATATACGCGAGCGTTTCCGCAAGGCATGGCTCAAGAATCAGGGCGACCCCTCGAGGGTAGTGTCGCTGCTTGATAAAATCAATCCCAACGCACTGCTCGTGGGCTTTGGACGCCGCTTTGCGACTTATAAGCGCGCTCACCTTCTCTTCACCGACCTGGAGCGTTTGAAGGCCATTGTCAATGACGACAAATATCCTGTGCAGTTTATCTTCACTGGTAAGGCACATCCTGCCGACGGTGCAGGACAGGGCCTGATAAAGAGAATCTATGACATCAGTCAGTCGCCCGAGTTCCTGGGCAAGATACTCTTCCTGGAGAACTACGACATGCAATTGAGTCGTCGCCTCATCTCTGGTGTGGATGTATGGATGAACACTCCTACCCGTCCGCTTGAGGCAAGTGGTACCAGCGGTGAAAAGGCGCTGATGAACGGACTGCTCAATCTGAGTGTGCTTGACGGATGGTGGCTTGAGGGTTATCGTGAGGGAGCCGGATGGGCACTCACCGAGAAACGCACCTACCAGAACCAGGAGCACCAGGACCAGCTCGATGCCTCCACCATTTACAGTTTGCTTGAGCGCGAGATAATACCGATGTATTACAGCCGCAACAACCGTGGCTACTCGCCCCAGTGGATACGCTGCATCAAGAACTCTATCGCACAGATAGCACCTCACTACACCATGAAGCGTCAACTTGATGACTACTACTCCAAGTTCTACAACGCCCTCGGCCAGCGCTACCGTGAGCTTAGCGCCAACGACAATGCCAAGGCCAAGGAGATAGCAGCGTGGAAAGAGCAGGTAGCAGCTAAGTGGGACGAAATCAAGGTGCTCAGTTTCTTTGCCACTCACGGCGGTAATGCCGATGTCATCACTAGTGGCACAGCCCATACATTGCGCGTGAAGATAAACACTGCAGGTCTGGAAGACTCCATCGGCGTGGAGATGGTTGTGGTGGCCACTGACAGCGAGGGTAAGGAATACGTGTATAATGTGATTCCTTTCAACGTG
>JAFZUB010000086.1 GCA_017618515.1 Bacteroidaceae bacterium | reverse complement strand
CCTTCCGCGAATACGAAGATGCATGCAGGATGGTTGAGAGTCGAGAGTCGAGAGTCAAGAGTCGAGAGTCTCTGCTCTGGCTGTGCAACCCCAACAACCCTACGGGCGAGGTGCTGCGGGCATCGGAGATAGAAGAACTCTTGCGCGACTACGACATCGTGGTCATTGACCAGTCGTATGAGCGGTACACCTCCGTGCCCGTGATGACACACAAGAGCGCTGTGCGCCATCGCCGCGTGGTACAGCTGCACTCCATGACCAAAGACTATGCAGTGCCAGGTCTGCGCCTCGGCTATATCGTGGCTGCGCCTCGGCTGGCCAATAGTCTGCGGCGTCATCTGCGGCCATGGGCAGTGTCGGCATTGGCTGTCGAGGCAGGCAAATATCTGCTGCAACACGACGAGCTGCTAGTGCAGCCCGACCTGCAGGAAGCGCAGAGACTGTATCGGGAACTCTGCAAGATAGAAGGAATAGACGTAATGCCCAGCCATACGAACTTCTTCCTTTGCCGTCTGCATAGCGGCACGGCTGCCCAACTGAAAGACTATCTGGCGCACAAGCACAAGATACTTATTCGTGATGCCTCCAATTTCCGTGGTCTGACGGCGCAACATTTCCGCATAGCTGCGCAGACTCCATCCGAGAACGAGGCGCTGGTAGCAGCTCTGCGACAATACATTGAACATTGAACATTGAGATTCTTGCAAGATTGCCACTTCTGGTGGGCTGGGTGCTCGACCTGCTATTGGGCGACCCCGCCTGGCTGCCTCATCCCGTTGTGGGGATGGGCAAGATGATTGCATCGGGCGAACGCCACCTCAACCGCAGCAGCCATCGCATGCTGAAGGGAGCACTGTTAACCGTGACACTCATTGCGCTGACATTCGCCGCTGCGTGGGCTATACTCCATTTCACACCTTTTCCTTATGACCTAATCCTCGAAGCGATTGTCGTGTACTATTGTCTGGCAGGCACCACCTTAGTGCGCGAAGTGCGCGGAGTGTTTAAGGCACTTGACCGTTCGCTTGAAGAAGGGCGACGGCAGGTGAGCCGCATCGTAGGACGCGACACCAACGCGCTCTCTGCCCAAGAGGTACGCACGGCAGCACTCGAGACACTGGCCGAGAACCTCAGCGACGGAGTTATCGCTCCCCTGTTTTGGTATGCTCTGCTGGGCGCACCGGGCATGCTGGCCTACAAGATGGTCAATACTCTCGACTCGATGATTGGCTACCGCAACGAGCGCTATCGCCGCTTCGGCTGCTGGGCGGCACGGATAGATGATGTTGCCAACTTTATCCCCGCACGCCTCACGGCTATGCTGATGGTTTTGTCAAGTGCCAAGAGACTAGTGTCGAGACTTAATTTTGTTTTGAAGCACGGCCCGCGTCATGCCTCGCCCAACAGCGGATATCCCGAGGCTGCTCTCGCCGGCATACTCAACTGCCGCTTCGGAGGACCACACCTTTATTTTGGCGAGATGGTGGACAAGCCATACATCGGTGACAATGACCGCGAACTGACAACACGCGACATGAAGATTGCCGTGCGTGTCAACCGTATCGCCGAGGTGCTGATGGTGGCGATAGTGGCGGGTGCGGTTGTGCTTAAAAATACTTGGTGATTTGTGCGCCCTGGAAATTGTTCATCTCGTTGACCATGCGCACCGCGGAGTCCACGAGAGGGAAGGCGCAGAGGGCTCCCGTTCCTTCGCCCAGCCGCAGACCTAAATGGAGCAGCGGTTTGGCGCCTATAGCATCCAACATCTTCTTATGGCCGCTCTCATCGCCGCAGTGGGTGAAAATCATATAATCCTGTGCAGCAGGGCGGAGCCTTATGGCTGCCATTGCGCATGCCGTCATAATGAAGCCGTCAATCAAGATAATCAGTTTCTGCCCGGCTGCCCTTAGCATCGCCCCTATTGCTGCCACCATCTCGAAGCCGCCGAAATAAATGAGGTTTGAGGTTTGAGATTTGAGCAGATAATTGCTTACCGCCTGAGATAGTACTTCATATTTATGACCTATGCCCTCATCGCTGAGTCCGGCACCTGCGCCGATACACTCGCGGAGCGGGATGTTGCCCATCAGATGCATCCAGATACTGGACGGCGATGTATTGGCAATACCCATCTCTCCGATGCTGAGAATGCGGCATCCCTCCTTCACGCAGTCGTCCACAAGGTCGCTGCCCACCTGAATGGCGCGGTCAAACTGCTCCTCACTCATGGCAGGGCCGTAGAGAAAGTTTTCCGTGCCGCGCGCTATCTTACGGTCGAGAATGCCAGCCACCCCAGAGAAGTCATAATCCACTCCCACATCAACGATGCGCAACGTGAATCCGTGCTGACGACACAGCATATTCACACCACCGCCGCCATGGGTGAAGTTGAGCATCTGCTGCCACGTCACCTCGCGAGGCGACACGCTGACTCCCTCGCGCTCTATGCCGTGGTCACCGCCCAGCAAGAGATGGCAGGGGTGGGCAAGACTCGGCGTCAGTGTCTGCTGCACGAGGCACACCTGCATGGCGAGTTCCTCCAGACGTCCCAGCGAGCCGCGAGGCTTATTGAGATTGTCTATCTTATGCTGTATGGCCGCCTGCATGGAGCGGTCAACGGGAAGGATGGCGAAGTCTCTCATTTTATTTTCACTGCTATGCCGCTGACCATCAGTATCACCTCGTCGGCGCGGTCAGCTATGTATTGGTTCATCCATCCCTGCAGGTCAGTGAAGCGACGCTGTAGCGCATTATCACTCACTGCACCGCTGCCTATCTCGTTGGTAACAAAGATGTAGGTCGCATCGTGAGCGGTGAAGGCGTCGAACTCCTTCTTGGCGGCTTCCAGACACTGTTCTATGTCGGACTCAAGGCGATAGAAGAAGTTGGTGAGCCACAAGGTTACGCAGTCCACCACCACTACGCGCCCAGTAAGATCGTGGCGGCTGAGATACAATTCCTCCTCGATATTGGTCCACTGTGGACCACGCCGCTCCTGATGACGGACTACACGCTGGCGGAACTCTTCGTCCCATATATGTGCAGTAGCCACATACACGGGATTGTCACTCAGCGAGAGTGCCAGTTGCTCGGCCTTGGTGCTCTTGCCAGAGCGCTGGCCACCTGTTATAAGAATAATACGACGGTCAGACATTAAACATTGAGCTTTGAGCATTGAGCATTAAATAGAAACTTAGTTCCACCATCAGGCATACGGCTCCGCAGCAATCACCGGTGTAGCCGCGAAGTCTGTGCCAGATAAAGAGATAAAGGAAAAACATCACTAAGGCTGGAAGTATTAATAACATTGAGTATTGAGCATTGAGCATTGAACATTGAGTATTAAACAAAACCCAGCAGGCCAAGGGCAGCAGTCCCTGCACAGCAAGGCTGATTCTTGCCCCAGTGGTGAATCGGCGATAGACCGTCTTGTTCTTGGCTTCCTCCTGGCTGCGTGCGTATGGCATCAGTGTCACCAATTGCGCCGCCAGCATCTTGGCCAGCGGGTCGCCCACTATAATGGCAAAGACTGCAACCATAAGGGGCAGTGATGCGAGCACTACAATCAGCAACAAGACATACACCACTAGGGCGAGCACCCCGTAAGTGCCTATATGCGAGTCCTTCATGATAGCGAGGATGCGGCTGCGGTCGCGACCTCCGCCACCGAAGCCATCGAAGAAGTCAGCCAACCCGTCTTCATGCAGTGCTCCCGTGAGCAACACACGTGTAGCCACTGCCAGCACCACCGCCACAATATAAGGCAAGTACTGGCTACCCAGCCATAGTGTGGCTGCCATCAACCCGCCCGTGAGCCAACCCGTGAGTGGCCAATACTCCACCACCGAGGCATAGCACTCCTTCGGTGGTTGGCGCAACCGCCAGAAAGGCAAGCGCGTAAAGAAGATAAATGCCGCCAACGGTCGGTCAAGGAAACGACTATTATTTGCATTTGCTTGCATCACACTGATTATTTTGCACTACAGCTATAATATATTCAATATCTCGGCTAAACTCTCCACTACGTAGGTGGGGGAACTGTCGGCTCTCTCAAGACCATCCCGTAAAAACATCTCGTCCGCAGTCACATTCCAGCGATTGTAGAGGAGGGTGTCAAGACCTGCTCTCATGGCACCAAAGATATCTGTCTGCAGATTGTCGCCTATCATAAGGGTAGTGGCGACCTCCGCCCCTGACTGGCGCAGGGCGTAGTCAAAGAAGGCATACGAAGGCTTGTTGGCTCCGGCATCCTCGCTGAGGATGATGGTGTCGAAGTAGGAGCGCAGTCCGCAGGAATCGAGTTTCTTGTACTGCACCTCGTGGAAGCCGTTGCTGGTCATGTGCATACGGTAGCCGCGTTGTCGCAGATAGTCCATCAGATGATGGGCTCCTGGCAGCACGCCGGGCTTGGATGCACAGTGGTCGAGGAAGCGGTCGCTCATTTCGATGCAATAGGCGGCGGTGATGTCTATCCCTACAGCCTCGCTAAGGGGACGGCGGAAACGCTCCACGATGAGGTTGTCGCGTGTTATCTCTCCGCGCGAATATCGTCCCCACAGGTCGATGTTGGCTGCCCAGTAGGCGTCGTAGAATACCTGCGGGTCGGTGAAGTAGCGGTCGAGATGGAATTCCTCGAAGGTCTCGCTGAGCGCAATCACCGCATTGCCGTGGGTGTCGTAGAGTGTATCGTCGAAGTCTATGAATAGGTCAAGGTATTTTTTCATTGAACACTGAGGATTGTTGCCAGGCCCTATGCCTGCTATTATTATTTTTTCCATAACTTTTGCGATGAATCAAAACATAAGCGTAGCGCCGTCATCACCACACAGCTGACTACCCAGCATGCCGCAGCGATAACCAACAGCGCGAGGAGGAGTCCCGCATAGCCTGCCCAGTCGTAGGCCCAGCGGCCGAAGGCATTGCGCAGCGGCACCAACACCGGCGCACTCTGAAGCAAATAAACGCCAAGGACGAAACGGGCGACAAAGTTGAGGTTGGAGGTTGGAGGTTTGAGATTTGAGGTTGGAGATTTCGCAAATAACGAGAAGATGGCCATGCTCTCCAGGATGACGAGGGGACAGTTGTAGTTCCATGCCATAGGCGTATACTTAGGCTGCCACCAGTCGGGTGAGGCAAGGAAGAGAAGGCCCATCGCTGCAGCGCAGACCACGATGAGCGGCAGGGCGAAGCGACGGATGAAGCTATTGACGGGAGCTTCGGGAAAGAGGCGCATATAACGCGCCAGCACATAGAGAAGAATGAAATGTACCACGTTGTAGCCGCTGGCGTTGACATAGCCCCACGCGAAACCGAAGACGAGGTTGAATACGAGGAGTGCGAACAAGATGTACTCCATTGTCTTTCGGTCAATAGAGGCGAGGGCACGCTCAAGTAGCGGCGCCACCAGTAGCAACATAAGGTAATGGATGATAAACCACCAGTTGGTGAACTTGGCACTCTCCCACCACTGGCTCCACGGCGGGCTCGGCACTACCCCCTGGCACTGCGCCAGCAAGAAGGCAACGAGTCCGAACACCGCACAGATGATTATCAGGCGAAAGAAGGGGCGCCATGTCCTGCGCACACCAAACCATCCGGTAATCATAACGAAGAGGCTGACGCCCGTCACGGCAACAGAATTGACAAAGATGCCTACGTAGCCCTTAGCGTCGGGAGTATAGGGGGTGAGGTAGCCGCACACGTCGGCACCGAACAGCAGCAGGTGGTGGGCGGTGATAAAGAGAATGGCCAATATCCTGAGCTTCTCAAAACGGCTATCACGCTGTCGTCCCATCTCCCTACTCAGTGATTGTTACGGGTGAAGGAGCAGGAGCGGGCTCGCCACCTCCGCCATCATCAGCGGGAGCTGCGGAGCTATAGCCTCCGCGACGGTAGCCGCACTGATAGCACTCGCGGGGCACTACCTTGTCGCTGACCTGCGGGAATTTGAGCTTGTAGCGGGTGAAGCGCGTATCGCTGAGAGTCTTCTGTATGAAGCGTCCCCAGATGGGCAGCGCCAAACTGGCACCGGAGCCATAGGGATGGATGTCGCGGTACTCGCCGCCGACCCATACGCCGCCCACGAGATTGGGCGTAGCACCGATATAGAGGGCGTCGGTGCTCTCGTTGGTGGTGCCCGTCTTGCCACCGAAGTCGGTGGTGGAGGTGAAGCCGTTGATATAACTGTACATAGGTGCCGAGGTGCCCTCCAGTCCGGCATGGAGCATCTGCTGCATGAGGAAGGCGGAGCGCTGCGACAGCACTTGCTGGGTAGGCTCCTGGTCTTCGCTATACACAACCTTGCCGTAGCGGTCCACCACCTTGGTGACGATGATGGGGGTGCGCACATAGCCATTGGCGAGCATCACGGCGTAGGCATTGACAAGCTCCACAAGCTTGATGGACGACGACCCGAGCGTGAGGTTCTGGTAGTCGTTGTAGAGGGGGTCCTTGATGCCCAGCTTGCGGGCGAGACGCACTACGCTGTTGGGGCCTACCTTGTAGCAGAGGTTGACAGCGGCGGCGTTTTTACTATGCTTGAAGGCTGAGCGCAGCAACATATTGGCGCCCGACCAGCGGGTCTTCTTGAGCTTGGCACCGCGGGGCGGCTTGTCCTCGATATTGTCGCAGGGGCTCCAGCCCTGCTCCATAGCCTCGCAATAGACGATGCCCTTGAAGGTGGAGCCCGTCTGGTGGCGTGCGATGACATTGTCGTGGTTCCAGGTGCGGAAATTGATATTGCCTACCCACGCCTTGACATGGTGGGTGCTGGGCTCGATGACCACGAAGCCTGCCTGCAGGAAACCGAGCATCGTCTTGATGGAGTCACGAGTGGAGAGCATCATGGCCTGCGGGCCGGTATAAGGATTGTTGATGATGACCTCGTGGGGCTGGTTGATCTCGACGGTAAGGAAATGGTTGAGGGAGTCGGGGTTGTCCTTGAGCTGGCGATAGCGCGGAAGAGTGCGCAGGGCGGTGTTGGTGTATTTCTCCGCCACATCGGCACGCAGATGGAAGCCGCGCTGCAGATTGTTGACATGGGTGATGGTCGCGCTCTCGGCATAATGCTGCATGCGGCTGTCGATGGTGGTGTATATCTTGAGGCCGTCGCTGTAGAGATCCACACTACCGAGGCCGTGCTCGCGGAACTTCTCGGAGAGGAAGCGGGCTATCTCCTGACGCAGATAGGGCGCGGAGCCGTCGTACACCTTCTCAACCTTATACTTGCTGATGTCGATGGGCAGCGCGGAGAGGGAGTCGTACTCCTGGCGCGTGAGGTCGCCGTGGGTGAAGAGATTATAGAGCACGGTATTGCGGCGCGAGAGCGACTTCTCGTAGTTGCTGTGGGGATTGTAGGTGGAGGTGGCCTTGAGCAAGCCGACGAGGACGGCACTCTCCTCGACCTTGAGTTTGTCGGGCGTGGTGCCGAAATAGGTGTTGGCAGCGGTGCGCAGGCCGTAGGCGTTGGAGCCGAAGTCCACGGTGTTGATATACATCTGGAGAATCTCGCGCTTGGAGTAGAGCATCTCCAACTCGGCGGCAGCGATACACTCCTTGGTCTTCATGATAAACATGCGCAGTCCGGGGATGTTGCCCAGTAGTCCGTTGGAGTACTGGGTGCGGACGCGGAACATGTTCTTCGCCAGCTGCTGAGTGATGGTGGAGGCACCGCGGGGGCTGCCCAGGAAAATATCCTTCACGGCAGCGATGACACCCTGGAAGTCCACTCCGTGATGCTGGTAGAAACGCTCGTCCTCCGTGTCGATGAGTGTCTTGTAGAACATGGGGGACACATCTTCGTAGCGCACGGTGGAGCGATTCTCGCGGAAGAACTTGCCTATCTCCACACCGTCGGCGGAATAGACGACGGAGGCCTCGCTGGTCTCGGGGTGCATGATGCTATCGACGGACGGCATCTTGCCGAAGAGCCACAGCAGATTGACGAAGACAGCGAAGACGTAGAAGAAAAAGAGGAGGAAGAAGGATACGAAAGCTGTGAGCAGCTTCTTATACCACGGCTTGCCGCGATAGAGGCCACTATACCAGCGCCACATAGACACCGGCAGCATACACAGGCTCTTTATT
>JAFZUB010000085.1 GCA_017618515.1 Bacteroidaceae bacterium | reverse complement strand
TCCAAATAACAAACGTCCAAACGTCCAAACGTTTTGGACGTTTTTTTCGGACGTGTATAATTTTTCCACTATATTAAATAAGTTAACATGCTGATTATCAGCGTTTACGTGTTGAACAAAATTATTAAAATAATTCGCTATAAGAAAGGTATAGAAAACGACTATATACCCTTTTCAAAAACGTCCAAGACGTTTGGACGTTTTTACTTGTTTGGGCACTTTTTAGGGGGTGTTTGAGGAAATTTGTAGTGGATTCGATATCGATTGGAGTTTCTTTCCCTCCGTATTTTGTCATTCCATTTTTTTTTTGTAACTTCGCCACACAAGAGAAAATGTAAAATAAATAGTACATTGTAAAATAGTAAATCGAAAATATGTTACTGTCAATGACCGGCTACGGCAAAGGCGAGACCGCAGCTCTCAATCGCAAGATCATCGCCGAGGTGAAGGCTCTCAACAGCAAGAACCTCGATATCTCCACCCGTCTGGCTCCTGCATACGCAGACAAGGACTTGCTGCTCAGGCAGATGGTGGCCGACAGCGTCACGAGAGGAAAGATTGATCTGACCCTGAGGATAGAGGACTCCGCCGGAGACAGCGTGAGCACTATCAACACTGATACGGCAGCTTGCTACGTCAATCAGATCAAGGCTGCGAGCCGCGAGTTGGGTATCAACGAGCCGCAGGACTGGTGGGCGGTGCTATGCCGAATGCCGGGCATCACGACAGGGAGCACCAACGATGTCCCTGACGAGGAGTGGAAGGCTGTGCAGGCAGCTGTGGCTCAGGCTCTGGATAACCTGAGCGCGTTCCGTCGCCAGGAGGGCGAGGCGGTGCAGAAGAAGTTTGAGGAGAAGCTGCACAACATCGCTGACTTGCTCAAGGAGGTGGAGCAGTATGAGCCGCAGCGCACGGAGAAGATACGGCAGCAGATAGTGGAGCGCCTCGACAGCCTCAACGCGGACTACGACCGCAACCGTCTGGAGGAGGAGATGATATACTATATCGAGAAGCTCGACATCAACGAGGAGAAGCAACGCCTTGCCAACCACCTGCGCTACTTCAGCGACACGATGGCGCAAGACGAGCCGCAGGGCAAGAAACTCGGATTCATCGCCCAAGAGATGGGGCGCGAGATTAACACCCTCGGCAGCAAGAGCAACCACGCCGAGATGCAGCGCCTCGTTGTACGCATGAAGGACGAGCTGGAACAGATAAAAGAGCAGGTGCTCAATGTGCTGTGAAATATAGAAGTTACCGCATCGCGGAAGAAGTTACCGCCCGCAAGCGGGCTCGAAGTTAACGAAGTTAGAGAATATGTCGCGACCATTAGCTGAGCGTATGAGACCGCTGACCCTGCAGGACTATGTGGGGCAGCAGCATCTGGTGGGGGAGGGCTGTGCTCTCCGGCGCATGATAGACAACAAGCATGTCAGCTCGTTTATCATGTGGGGCCCCCCTGGTGTGGGCAAGACGACGCTGGCGCATATCATCGCCACCGCCATGGGCTCGGCGTTCTACACGCTGAGTGCGGTGAGCAGTGGGGTGAAGGATGTGAGGGACGTGATAGACAAGGCTGCGAAGAACACCTTCTTTGACTCGCCGACACCGATACTGTTTATTGACGAGATTCACCGTTTCAGCAAGAGTCAGCAGGACTCGCTGCTCTCGGCTGTGGAGCGCGGCATCGTGACGCTGATTGGCGCCACCACTGAGAACCCCTCGTTTGAGGTCATCACGCCGTTGCTGTCAAGATGTCAGGTGTACGTGCTCAAGCCGCTGACGGACGACGACCTGCATACGCTGATGGAAAAGGCCCTCAGTCAGGACCTCATCCTCAAGGAGCGCGACATCAAGGTGGAAGAAACGGCGGCTCTGTTCCAGTATAGCGGCGGAGACGGACGCAAGCTGCTCAACATCATCGATTTGGTGGTGAGCTCCTTTGCAGAGGGCGAGACGGCCATAATCAACAACGAGACGGTGAAGACACAGCTGCAGCTCAACCCTGCGGCATACGATAAGGACGGCGAACTGCACTACGACATTATCTCGGCCTTTATCAAGAGCATCCGCGGTAGCGACCCCGACGGAGCCCTCTACTGGCTGGGGCGCATGGTGGCTGGTGGCGAAGACCCCAAGTTTATTGCCCGTCGCCTGATAATCTCGGCGGCTGAGGATATAGGCCTTGCTAACCCCAACGCGCTGCTGCTGGCTAACGCTGCGTTTGAGGCAGTGGAGAAGATAGGATGGCCCGAAGGGCGCATACCGTTGGCCGAGGCAACGGTCTATCTGGCTTGCTCGCCGAAGAGCAACTCGGCATACCTCGGCATCGGCAAGGCTTTGCAGCTGGCGGAGGAGCGGGGCAACCTGCCTGTGCCGCTGCATCTGAGGAACGCGCCTACCAAGCTGATGAAGCAGCTGGGTTATGGCACCGACTACAAGTATGCCCACGACTTTGAGGGCCATTTCGTTGACCAGCAGTACCTGCCTGACGAGCTGAAGGGCGAGCGCCTGTGGCAAGGTCAGCCTAACGCTGCGGAGCAGAAACTGCGCGACCGCATGAACAGTCTGTGGAAAGACAGGGAATTCTGATGAGCAACGATAAGACAATAGAATATCATCCTCTCAAGCCGTGTATCGACGCAGAGACGCAGGTGCTGTTTTTGGGCAGCTTTCCGCCGCAGAGGAAGCGCTGGGCAAAGGGTTTCGAGTTTTTCTACCCCAATTTCACTAACGACCACTGGCGTCTGATGGGCCTCATCTTCTATGGCGACAAGGACTACCTGGTGGACACCGCGGCCAAGACTTACCGATTTGACAGGGTGCTGCGCCTGGTGCACGAGCAGCATATCGGCTACTACGACACGTCGGAGGCAGTGAGACGACTGAAGGATAACGCGTCCGACAAGTTTCTGGAGGTGGTGGAGCAGACGGACATCAGGGCGTTGATAAGTCGCGCTCCCAAACTGAGGGTCATCGCCGTGACGGGGCAGAAGGCTGCCGACACGCTCTGCAACTACTTCGGCATTGCCGAGGCACCGCGCATGGGGGAGTGCATAAAGACCGGAGGACTTGAGCTCTGGCGCCTGCCGTCATCCAGCCGCGCATACCCCATGAAGCTGGAAGAAAAGGCGGAATACTACAAGCAGATATTTGAAAATTAAGTAACTAAACTATATTTACCATGAGAAAGTATGTGATTATCCCTTTAATGCTTACTACTATGTTTGGCATTTTCAGTTGTGCGCAGGAGCGCACCATCTCCCAGCAGGACTGGGATGAGACGACTCTCATCAGTTATGACTTCACCGACAGCAGTACGCCGCCAGAGCACCACCGCAGCTACCACATCGGCATCGATAAGGACAGCATCCGGGTGCGTGTGTATAGCTACGGCAACATGTTGCTGCACGCCGAGTTTCCCAGCTCGCAGGAGATATTAGACAAGGCTAAGGCTACGCTGGCCTCGCAGAACATCAAGATGGTGAAGCCGAGCGAAGAGTCGCTCATATGCGGCGGCACCGCCGATGCAGTGGCGTTCTTCAAGGGCGAAGAGCAGAAGGCCTACTTCAGCGCTTCCATCTACGGCGGTGTGGGCACACTGAGCATGAGCGGCTCCCCAGCGGCAGCCTTTCACCAGGCTCTGCCCGTGTCGATAGAGACGATTATCGATGAGACACGCGGATACATGGGCCCCGCCATTGACGGTTCCGACCTGGTAAAGCTGGTAACGGCAGCAGAGGCAAAGCCAAGATTCACCGGTGGAGAGAAAGCGCTCAACGAATTCATCAAGGCAGAGATGGACAGAATCACCGTGCCCCGCAAGATGCAAGGTACCGTGGTGGTAGACATTGTGGTGGAGGAAGACGGATATATCTCTGATGCGTGGGTAAGCAAGAGCAGCAAAAACGAGATACTCGACGAATGTGCGGTGGATATCGTGAGGCATATGCCGCCATGGCGTCCTGGCAGGCGCAACGGCGAAGTAGTGAAGATGACGCACAGCATTCCGCTGAAGCTGACGCTGATGCCAAAGAAGTGAAAAGTCCTTAATCGGCGCACCTCTGAATCTTAAAAAAGCCGAATAATGGCTGTGTGCTGCTTAAAAAAGAAAAAAATATTTGGCCAAGACTGCGATAGTGACTAATATTGCACCGCGAAACGCAAAGACCTATATTATGAAGAAATCAATGACTATCATTACTGCCGCCGCGGCAGCCAAGCTGCTGGTAGTGGCACTTGTGTTTACTAGTTGTGTAAGTAAGAAGCAGTTTGTGAACCTGCAGAAAGACTATGCCACCGTGCAAAACGAGCTTGCCTCGCTGCAAGGTGAGCACTCCAAGACTATGGCTGAGCTGGCAGGTGCACAGGCTGAGGTGAAGAGCTTGGAGAAGCTGCTGGAGGAAGCCCGCAAGAGGCATGCCGAGCTGAAGGAGATGTATGACAAGCTCAACAGCTCGCTCAACAGCAGTATTGACCAGAACTCGCAAAGCAATGTGAATATCTCGAAGCTCGTGGATGAGATCAATGCCTCGAATGCCTATATCAAGCATCTGGTGGAGGTAAAGAGCAAGAGCGACTCGCTCAATCTGGCACTCACCAACAAGCTCACCCGTTCGCTGAGCCGCGACGAGCTGAGCGAGGTTGATATCAAGGTGCTCAAGGGCGTGGTATATATCTCGCTGGCAGACAATATGCTCTATAAGTCGGGCAGCTACGAAATCAATGACCGTGCCGGCCAGACACTGAGCAAGATTGCCAAGATTATCACGGACTATAAGGACTACGAAGTGCTCATCGAGGGTAATACCGACAATGTGCCCATCAACCGTACTAATATCCGCAACAACTGGGACCTCAGCGCCCTGCGTGCATCGTCGGTGGTGCAGGCTCTGCAGAACAAGTACGGCGTAGATCCCAAGCGACTCAGTGCTGCTGGTCGTGGCGAGTATAATCCTATTGCCACCAACGATACCGAGGTGGGTCGCCAGCGCAACCGCCGCACCCAGATTATCATCACTCCCAAGCTTGACCAGTTTATGGAGCTGATAGACGAGGCGCCTGAAACCAAGAACCAATAATCAATAATTAATAACAGATATTGGCGACTGCTCTCAAAGCGGTCGCCAATATTTTTTTTCAAAAATATTTAGCCTGCAGGTTGCATAAGCCAAAAGTTTTTTGTAACTTCGCAAGCGAAAATAATTCCCAACTATCAACATTAACATTCAAAGTTTAATAGTATGTACGACACAGAACACGGCCTCTACATCGCCCATTGCGAAAGGGGGGCGCTGAGTATCCTCGGCAATATGGCTAACCGCCATGGTTTGATAGCCGGCGCTACCGGCACAGGTAAGACGGTGAGCCTGCAAGTGATTGCGGAGAGTTTCTGCCAGGTAGGCGTGCCCTGCTTTATGGCTGACATGAAGGGCGACCTCAGCGGCATTAGCCAGGCGGGCCGTCTTTCGGGTTTCATAGAGAAGAGGATGCCAGAGTTTGGCATCGAGAACCCCCAGTTTGCGGGCTGCCCCGTGAGGTTCTACGATGTGTTTGGCGAGCAGGGTCACCCGATGCGTGCCACTGTGTCGCAGATGGGACCTCAGCTGCTCAGCCGTATGCTCGGTCTCAACGAGACGCAGGAGGGCGTGCTCAACATCGTCTTTCGCATTGCCGACGAGCGTGGCCTGCTGCTGCTCGACATCAAGGACCTGCGCTCCATGCTTGAGTATGTGCTGAAGAATGCCAAGCAGTTTACCTCCTACGGCAATATCGCCACCCCGACGGTGGGCGCCATACAGAGGGCTATCCTCGTGCTGGAGAATCAGGGTGGTAATCAGTTCCTCGGTGAGCCTGCCTTCGATATCCTCGACCTGCTGCAGACTGAGGGTGGCAAGGGCGTGATGAGTGTGCTGGCTGCCGACAAACTGATGATGCAGCCCAAGCTCTACAGTTCCTTCCTGCTGTGGCTGCTGAGCGACCTCTACAGCCGTCTGCCTGAGGTGGGCGACCTGGAGTATCCGAAACTCATCTTCTTCTTCGACGAGGCGCACATGCTCTTTGAGGACACCACCAAGGCGCTGACCGACAAGATAGAGCAGGTGATTCGCCTCATCCGCTCCAAAGGCGTGGGCATATATTTCATTACACAGAGTCCGTCGGACATCCCCGAGAACATACTCGGCCAGCTCGGCAACCGTGTGCAGCATGCCCTGCGCGCCTATACGCCGAAGGATCAGAAGGCCGTCAAGACCGCTGCCGACACCTTCCGTGCCAACCCGGCCTTCAAGACCGACGAGGCCATCATGAACCTAGAGACGGGTGAGGCGCTTGTCTCGTTCCTCGATGAGAAGGGTGCCCCAAGCGTGGTGGAAC
>JAFZUB010000084.1 GCA_017618515.1 Bacteroidaceae bacterium | reverse complement strand
GAGAACAATGAGCGGCTCAACGCCGTAATTATATCTGTCTATCAGGCGGAGGAGGATCTCACCATCCACTGCTGCGTGGAGGACAATATCTTTGCGCCAGCTGTCCATCGGCTGGAGTCAAGAGTCAAGAGTCGAGAGTCAAGAGATTATGGCTCTTCCACTAAGATAGGAGGAGTCCCCGAAGGGGGAGGGGGTCTGCCAATGGTCAATGATTCCAACAACCTCTCTGCTCGCGAGAATGAGATAGTGACCTGCGTGGCAAAGGGTCTCTCCAACAAAGAGATAGCCGACCGCCTGTGTCTGTCGGTCAACACCGTGACCACCCATCGTCGTAACATAGCGCGAAAGCTCGACATCCACTCACCTGCGGGCATCACTATCTACGCTATCGTCAACAAGCTTGTGTCTATTGCTGAAGTAAATGTTTGACAGGGCCGTCTTTGTTTTTCCCTTTACGCGTGTATATATATTGTGTGGATGACATACCATTAGTGTGGTATGCAATTTGCCGTGCGTGTGGTATTGTGGGGACGGAAAAGTCATCGTACCTTTGCCATCGAAAATGATTAACTTATTTGCAACTGCAGAAATAATAACTCAAAACAATACTACTATGGCAGAGAAGAAATTTCATGTAGAGACACTTGCCCTCCATGTTGGGCAGGAAACGGCTGACCCCACGTCTGACTCGCGTGCAGTGCCAATCTATCAAACCACCTCCTACGTCTTCCGCAATTCACAGCATGCGGCAGACCGTTTCGGCCTGCGCGACCCGGGCAACATCTATGGTCGTTTGACCAACAGCACCCAGGCTGTGTTTGAAGAGAGGGTGGCAGCCCTCGAGGGCGGCGTGGCAGGACTGGCAGTGGCCAGCGGTGCAGCGGCCATCACCTACGCACTGCAGAATGTGCTGCAGCAGGGTGACCACCTCATAGCCGCAGACAATCTCTACGGCGGCACCTACAACCTTATCACTCATACGCTTTCCACTCAGGGCGTGGCTTACACCATCCTCAATGTCAACGATTTGCAGGCTTTGGAGGCTGCCATCAAGCCTGAGACGAAGGTCATATACGCCGAGACTCTGGGCAACCCCAACTCTGATGTCCTCAATCTGGACGCTATCGCCGAGGTGGCTCACAGGCATAACATACTGTTTGTGGTGGATAACACCTTTGCGCCCATACTCGTGCGTCCTATTGACCATGGTGCAGACATTGTGGTGCACAGCGCTACGAAGTTCATAGGCGGTCATGGGGCCAGCCTCGGAGGTGTGATAGTTGACGGCGGCAAGTTTGACTTCAAGGCCAATGCCGACAAATATCCCACGTTGGCAAAGCCCGATCCGTCCTACCATGGCGCGGTGTTTGCCGATGTGGCAGGGCCTGCGGCCTTTGTTACCCGCATCCGTGCCGTCCTGCTGAGAGACACCGGTGCAGCCATCTCGCCATTTAACGCATGGACACTGCTACAGGGTGTGGAGAGTCTGCCGCTGCGCATAGAACGCCATGTGGAGAACGCTCTCAAGGTAGTTGCTTACCTAGCCAACCACTCCAAAGTGGCGCGCGTCAACCATCCCGCGCTCCCGGAGCATAGGGATCACGAGCTTTACAAACGCTACTTCCCCAATGGCGGAGCGTCTATCTTCACTTTCGAGATTAAGGGCACGCAGGAAGACGCGTGGAAGTTTATTGACAATCTGCAGATATTCTCGCTTCTGGCTAACGTGGCAGACGTGAAGAGTCTGGTCATCCATCCTTACACCACCACCCACTCGCAGCTCTCGCCCGAGGAGCTGGCCGAGCAGCACATCACTCCGCAGACCGTGCGCCTCTCCATTGGTGTGGAGCATATCGACGATATCATTGCCGACCTCGACCAGGCGTTTAATAAAATTGAGAATTAAATACTTAAAAACAATACCATCATGACTAAGATTGCAAAACAACTCACCGAACTTGTAGGTAACACTCCGCTGCTGGAGCTGGCAGCCTACGGCAAAAGCAAGAACCTCAGTGCCAGTATCATAGGCAAGCTGGAGTATTTTAATCCCGCAGGCAGCGTGAAGGACCGCGTGGCCCTCGCCATGATAGAGGCTGCCGAGAAGGACGGTACCTTAAAGCCCGGTGCTACCATCATCGAGCCGACCTCCGGAAACACTGGTGTGGGCCTCGCCTTCGTCAGTGCAGTCAAGGGTTACAAGCTTATCCTCACTATGCCTGACTCCATGTCTGTGGAGCGCCGCAACCTGGTCAAGGCATACGGCGCTACCGTTGACCTTACCCCCGGCAAGGACGGCATGAAGGGCGCCATTGCCCGTGCCAATGAGCTCAACGCGCAGATACCCGGCTCCGTAATCCTGCAACAGTTTGAGAACCCCGCCAATCCTGCGGCGCACTACGCTACCACTGCAGAGGAGATATGGCGCGACACAGACGGACAGATAGACATCCTTGTAGGCGGCGTAGGCACCGGGGGTACCATCAGCGGTGCTGGCAAGCGCATCAAGGAACTCAATCCTAATGTCAAGGTAGTGGCTGCTGAGCCGGCCAGTTCACCAGTGCTGAGCGGTGGTCAGCCTGGCACCCACAAGATACAGGGCATCGGTGCTGGCTTCGTGCCGAAAACCTACGATGCTGCTGTTATCGACGAGGTACTGACCATCGAGAACGACGATGCCATCCTCACCAGCCGCCAGTTGGCTGCTACCGAGGGCCTGCTTGTTGGCATCAGTGCAGGAGCTGCCGTAGCTGCCGCCCGCATCCTTGCCGAGCGTCCCGAGAATAAGGGCAAGCGCATTGTGGCAATCCTGCCCGACACTGGCGAGCGATACCTCTCCACTGTGCTATACGCCTTTGAAGAGTATCCGCTGTAGTAAAATTATTGAACATTGAACATTGAACATTGAACATTTTTTTTGTACCTTTGCAACAATTATGCTATTCATTCTTGCGGATAATCAAGCGTTGACGCGCCTCGGCATAGAGTCTCTCTGTCTGCGGCTGGGGGATAGCGAGGTGCGCACCGTTGACAGCAAACGTAAACTTATCGCTTTGCTGGAGATGGTGGGGGAGGCCGTGGTAGTGCTCGACTTCACGCTTTTTGATTTCAAGGATGTGGAAGAATTGCTGATGACGGGGCAGCGCTTTCGCAATGTTCACTGGGTATTGCTCAGCGACGAGCTGACCGACGATTTTATCTCGCGCGTCTCTGCCGAGGGCAGCGCGTTCAGTCTGGTGGACAAGCAGTGCGACACCTATGAGACAGACCAGGCTCTGCGCCTTGCAGCCCGTCACCAGCGCTATGTTTGCCTCTCCATGATGGAGCAACTGCTCAGTGTGCCGTCACGCCGCGAGGCTCACGCCATCGCCCTCACCAAGACGGAGACCGAGATACTGCGCGAGATAGCGCAGGGCAAGACTACCAAGGAGATAGCTGCCGACCGCTGCTCCAGTTTCCACACCGTCAACACGCACCGCAAGAATATCTTCCGCAAACTCAATATCAATACGGCCTACGAAGCCACGCGCTATGCCCTCCGCGCCGGATTAATTGATTCCGCAGAGTACTATATTTAAGGAAAGGTTATAGGTTATTGGTTATAGGTTAGAGAATTTTAATTCTTCAACTCTTTAATTCTTCAATTCTTTCCAGAGCTTTTGCTGTGGATTCGTGGCTACCGAATGCGGTGAAGCGTACGTATCCCTCGCCAGATGGTCCAAAACCTACGCCCGGGGTACATACCACATGCGCTTCATGCAGCAGATGGTCGAAGTATTGCCATGAGCTGTAGCCGCTGGGGGTGCGCATCCACAGATATGGGGCATTCTGTCCACCATATACCTCGTGGCCGAGAGAGCGCAGGGTGGCGAGCATGTGGTGAGCGTTTTGCATGTAATAATCAATTGTTTTCTGCACTTGCTCCTTGCCTTCGGGAGAGTAGATCGCTTCTGCGGCACGCTGCGAAATGTAGCTGGGGCCGTTGAACTTGGTGCATTGTCTGCGATCCCAAAGATGGTTGAGCGGTATGCGCTGTCCGTCACTGGTGGTGGCGGTCAGGTCGTGGGGCACTATGGTGTAGCCGCAGCGCACTCCAGTGAAGCCTGCTGTCTTGGAGTAGGAATGAAACTCGATGGCGCATTTGCGTGCACCTTCTATTTCATAAATGGAGTGGGGGATGCTCGGGTCGGTTATGAATGCCTGATAGGCAGCATCGTAGAGGATGATGCTGTCATTGTCCAGCGCATAGTCCACCCATTGCTGTAGTTGCTGCGCTGTAAGCACCGTACCAGTAGGATTGTTGGGGTAGCAGAGATATATGACGTCGATATGGCGGTCAGGAATCTGTGGCACGAAGTTGTTTTCGGCATTGCAGGGCATATATACGATGTTCGCTCCGGTGCGTCCTGCCATGGCATTGGAGTCCACATAGACAGGATACACAGGGTCTGTGACACCGACGACACAGTCGTGGTGGATAAGCTCTTGGATATTGCCTGTGTCCGGTTTCGCTCCGTCGCTAACGAAGACTTCGTCGATGGATAGCTGTATGCCTCGCGGCAGGAAATGATTGCGAACTATCGCTTCGCGCAGGAAGTCGTAGCCACACTCTGGGCCATAGCCTCTAAAAGTCTGGGCGGAAGCCATCTCGTCAGTAGCGCGGTGCATAGCCTCAATCACTGAGGGGCATAGCGGTTGGGTGACGTCGCCGATGCCGAGCGAAATGATGTCTGCCTCAGGGTTGAGTGCCTTGTATGCACTGACCTTCTTGGCAATATCTGCGAACAGATAGTTGGGAGTCAGCAGAAGGAAGTTTTCGTTTACTAGAGCCATGAGTAGAGTTAGGAGTTAGGAGTTAGGAGTTAGGAGTTAGGAGTTAGGAGTTAGGAGTTAGGAGTTAGGAGTTAGGAGTTAGGAGTTAGGAGTTAGGAGTTAGG
>JAFZUB010000083.1 GCA_017618515.1 Bacteroidaceae bacterium | reverse complement strand
CTTGGCGGTAGTTGGGGTCGGCCACATCGCCAGCGGCGAAGACGCCGGCAAGGTTGGTGACTGGCGTGGCACCGCGAGTGATGATGTATCCCTGTTCGTCGGTCTCTATCCACGGCTTGAAGAGGTCGCTGTTGGGTTTGTGGCCTATGGCGAGGAACAGTCCGCTGATGGGCAGGTCACTGGTGTGTTCGTCGCTCTCTCCCTTGCGGTGAACAAGGTGAGCGCCCTCCACTCCGTCGTCGCCGTAGAGGCCCGTGACATTGGTCTCGAAGAGTATCTCTATCTTGTCGTTGCTGATCACGCGCTGCTGCATGGCCTGCGTGGCGCGCAGGTAGGGCTTGCGCACAATTAGATATACTTTCTCACAGAGTCCTGCCAAATAGGTGGCTTCTTCGCAGGCTGTGTCACCGCCGCCGACCACGCCTACTACCTTGCGGCGGTAGAAGAATCCGTCGCAGGTGGCGCAAGCGCTCACACCCATGCCTTGGTATTTCTGCTCGTCGCTGAGTCCGAGGTATTTGGCAGTGGCGCCGGTGGCTATGATTAGCACATCGGCCGTCAGGGTAGTGCCGTTGTCGAGGGTAAGGGAGTAGGGCTGCTGGCTGAGGTCGGCCTTAACTACGGTGTTGTGCATTATCTCTGCTCCGCAGTTGATAGCTTGTTGGCGCATGTTGCCCATAAGCTCGTTGGCGTCTATGCCGTCGGGGAAGCCGGGGAAGTTCTCAACGATGGTGGTGGTGGTGAGCTGACCTCCGGGCTGCAGTCCCTCTATGATGGTCGCTTTGTGGCCGCTGCGGCCGAGGTAGATGGCGGCAGTGTACCCTGCGGGTCCGCTGCCAATGATGATAGGATTCATTTTATCGTAAGTCTATTATTTCTGCGGAGGGGTAATCGGAGCGCTTGAATGAGAATGTGTTGGCATTAAACTTCTGCTTGGTCTTGCATGAGGTTATGTAGATGGTGGTGCTGCTCTTTACGCGCTGCATATTGACGGCGAGGGGGTAGTAGGTGGCTTTGTCGATGGTGATGACCATCTTGCGCAACTTGTTGGTGGGGGAGGTGGCGTTGAGTGTCACCTCGTAGGCTCCCTTGCCGCGTAGCGTAGTCTCGCGCATGGTGTAGCTGTAGCCCTTCTTATATATATTTATAAAATGGTAGGGATTGATGCTCTGCTTCTCCGCCGCAGTGGGTGTGGTGATATTTACCTCGTTGGTGCTCTTGCGATAGGTCCAGAGTGTCTTGCCGTCAAACCAGCATTTCACGTCGGAGGACGCGAGGTGGAGCATATGCTTATGGATGTAGATGGTGCCGCTCATGCTACCGCTGGTGGCGTTGGCAGAGAATTCGGCTTTGATGTCTCCGGCATTGCGTATCACGGCAGATGTTTTGTCGAGCACTGCCTTAGCCTTGCTGCTCTGTGCTGGAGCTGCAATGGCCATAACAATAACGCTAAGTGTAAGGATTATCTTTTTCATAGTTGTAAAATATTTACATCAGTCCTAGTGCCTGCAGTTTGGCGTTGAGTTCAGCCTCGTCGAGGATGAGCACATCGCGGGGCTTGGAGCCGCGGGCGGGACCCACTATCTTGGCTTTCTCCAATTGGTCCATCAGGCGACCGGCGCGGTTGTAGCCGATGGCGAAGGTGCGCTGTATGGCTGATGTGGAGCCTTGCTGCCCGTTGACAACGTAGCGCGCCACTTCTGCAAACATATCGTCGTAGCGACCTGGCGAGCCGCCGCCGTCTGCTCCATCGCCGCCCATATCGCCTTCGTCCATGCTAACTTCAGGCAGGCGGTAGGGCTTGAGTGGACCATTCTGGCTGCTGATAAACTCGCTGATATCTTCCACCTCTGGTGTGTCGACGAATGCGCATTGCACACGCTCTACTTGCTTGCCGTTGGCGAGGAAGAGCATATCGCCGCGACCTATGAGCTGGTTGGCGCCCGTCTGGTCGAGGATGGTGCGCGAGTCGATGGCGGCCATCACGCGGAAGGCCATTCGTGCGGGGAAGTTGGCCTTGATATTACCAGTGATAATATTGGTGGTGGGGCGCTGCGTGGCTATGACCATGTGTATGCCCACGGCACGAGCCAGCTGGGCGATACGAGTGATGGGGTACTCTATCTCCTTGCCAGCCACCATGATGAGGTCGCCAAACTCGTCTATCACTACTACTATGTAGGGCAGGAAACGGTGTCCGTGCTGGGGATTGAGGCGGCGCGCGCAGAATTTTTCATTGTATTCCTTGATGGTGCGACAGCGTGCGCTCTTGAGCAGCATGTAGCGGTCATCCATCTCGCGGCATAGGCTCTTGAGCGTGTGCTTCACGCGGTCGGTATCGGTGATGACGGGCTCGCCTTCCGACTCGTCTATCTCTGCCATGAAGTTGTACTCCAGCGGTGCATAGACGCTAAACTCCACTTTCTTGGGGTCAACGAGCACAAGCTTGAGCTCCGTAGGGTGCTTCTTGTAGAGTAGGGAGGTGATGATGGCGTTGAGGCCCACCGACTTACCCTGACCGGTGGCACCGGCCACGAGCAGGTGCGGCATCTTGGCGAGGTCCTGTATGTAGATGTCGTTGGTTATGGTGCGTCCGAGGGCGATGGGCAAGTCGTAGTCGCACTCCTGGAACTTGCGGCTGTTGATGATGCTCTCCATCGACACAATCTTGGGCTTTGCGTTCGGCACCTCAATACCGATTGTTCCCTTGCCGGGGATGGGTGCGATGATACGAATACCGATAGCGCTGAGGCTGAGAGCAATATCGTCTTCCAGATTACGTATCCTGGCTATGCGCACACCCACGGCGGGCGTTATCTCATATAGTGTGATGGTGGGGCCTACTGTGGCCTTGATGCTGGATATCTCCACGCCGAAGTTGCGCAACACATTGATAATGCGCTCCTTGTTGGCCTGCTGCTCCTCCATGTCAATGGCGGCGGCATCCTGGTCGGGATACTTCTTGAGCAGATCGGTGCTGGGGTACTTATAGAACTCAAAGTCCAGATGCGGGTCGTATGGCGTGTCGAGGTCACCGCGGTTGTCGTAGTCATCCTCGTCGTCCATATCCTCGTCGGTGTCGGCAGGCTCGTCGTCAGGTATCTCTATGTCTAGAGGTATCTCGTCGTAGGGGTTGGACTCTATGGGCTCTACCGGCTCTTCTTCGGTTTCCTCCTCGGGTATAGTCTCTTGCTCGGACAGCTCCGGTTGTTCGTCAGTGAAGTCGATGACGGTGGGGCCTACCTCATCGGGGAAGTCTGCGAGAGCGGGTGTGTCGTCGGAGTTCTCTGCGGTGGAGATGTCGTCGTTATTATCGGTGGCGGTGGCGATACGATTCTTCACCTTGTCAGCAATATCCTTGATGGGCTTCTCTACATGCATCATACGGCGTATGACCTCGATGGTCTTGGTGGTGAGGTAGATGCAGAAGATTATCATGGTGATAGCAAGCAGCATCACCAGTCCTATGTTGCCGATAGTGGAGGTGAGGAAGTTGCAGATATTGATGCCGTGTTGTCCACCGGGTTTGAAGATTCCCAGTCCGTCGGGCATGAGATATGCCAGGGTGACGGAGCCCCAAATCATGAGGAAGCCGCAGTTGATGAACTGCTGGGTAATCTTCACGAAGTGTGTCTTCATCAGCTTCATAGCCAGCAGTAGCATAAAGATGGGGATGAATAGGGCAGGGAAGCCAAAGCCCTCTTGCATGAAGTAGTTGGCAGCCCTCAGTCCGATTGTGCCGCCGCTGTTGCTGATATTCTGTATGTCACCTACGCTCTTGCCGGTGATTATCTCGAGGTTCACGGCGTCCTCTTTACCGGAGAGGATAAACGAAACGAATGATATGGCTAGGAAGAGTGCCAAGGCAATCAGCACCAGTCCCACAATGAAGCGGGCGGTGTCGCCGCTCTTAATGTTGCGCAGCCATTCTTTCAGTCCCAGTCCCTTGGGTTTGGAGTTTCGGGTAGTCTTACTCCTTGTTCCTTTACTCCTTCCTCCTGTGCTTTTTACTCCCTTACTCCTTACTCCTTTTTTAGTATTTCTTTTTGGCATATTAGTCAAAGGTCTTTTTCTTCAATTCAAAGTTTTTGGTGAGATATTTCTCTCTCACAATCGGATTGGCGGCGAGCTCCTCAGGCAGGCCGTGGAAGAGTATCTTACCTTCAAAGAGGAGATACGCACGGTCGGTGATGGCGAGGGTCTCGTCCACGTTGTGGTCAGTGATGAGGATACCGATGTTGCGGTCCTTGAGCTTGTAAACCACCTGCTGTATCTCCTCCACAGCGATGGGGTCAACGCCGGCAAAGGGCTCGTCGAGCATGATAAACTTCGGCTCGATGGCGAGGCAGCGGGCTATCTCCGTACGTCTGCGCTCTCCGCCACTGAGGCGGTCGCCCATATTCTTGCGTACCTTCTCCAGGCTGAACTCATGGATAAGGCTCTCCAGCTTCTCCTTCTGATAGGCTTTGGGTTTGCCCGTCATCTCCAGGATAGACATGATATTGTCCTCCACGCTCATCTTGCGAAATACGGATGCCTCCTGCGCCAGATAGCCGATGCCGTGGCGGGCACGCTTATACACTGGGTAGCCCGTGATGTCGAGGTCGTCGAGGAATATCCTGCCGCCGTTGGGCACGATGAGGCCGGTGGTCATGTAGAACGATGTGGTCTTGCCGGCACCGTTGGGGCCGAGCAGTCCCACTATCTCGCCCTGCTTCACCTTGAAGCTCACGTTGTCCACCACGGTGCGTTTGCCGTAGCGCTTAACGAGGCCCTCCACATGGAGCGTCATCTCGCCTTTCTGAACAGGATCTATAGTGTCGGAGTTCTGCACTTTTGGGTAGTTTACATAAAATTATCTGCAAAGATAGTCATTTTCTCTGGATTGTGAAAAATGTAGCGACCTAAAAATAGTTAAATGTCGTGGAAAATTCGTAAATTTGCAAACGCATACAGTACATTACCATTATGAAGAAACATTTATTCCTTGCATTTGCCTTAATTGTCAATTGCCAGATTCCATTTCTTAATCAGGTTCAGGCACAGTCGCTCTCACCGCTGCGAGTGAAGGGCAACCAGCTCGTCAACAAGCAGGGGCAGCGTGTGCTGCTTAACGGAGTGATGGACACTCCCAATCCCTACTTCAACAGCTATCGCTGGGGCCACGGCTGCACCGACGAGAAGGCGCCTGACTGCATCGCCTATTTCGATAAGATTTTTGCTGCCATCACCGACAAGGCGCAGGGAGCCTACTGCAATGTGTTTCGCCTGCATCTCGATCCCTGCTGGACCAACGATCCCATGCTCAAGTCCGACGGCAAGGCGCACGGCGAGGCTGACATCTCGCGCTTCAGTGTGGAGCGCCTGCGCAAGTACATGGATGTGGTCTATTGGCCCATCATCCGCAAGGCTCTAGACCGTGGGCTTTACGTTATCGTGCGTCCCCCAGGCGTGTGTCCGCATCATATAGAGGTTGGGGGAGAGTATCAGCGCTATCTGCTCACCGTGTGGGACGTGGTGTCGCGCCACGACTCCATCCGTGCCAATAGTGGAGTGGTGTCGCTTGAACTGGCTAACGAGCCCGTGGATGTGACGCTCAGCGGATGGCGTAAGGACAGTACCGCGCTGCGCGACTTCTTCCAGCCGGTGCTTGACAAGGTGCGTAAGAATAAATTCAAGGGCATCGTATGGATACCGGGCAGCGGATGGCAGTCACACTATGCCGACTACGCCCGTTGCCCCATCAAGGGAAAGAACTTCGGCTATGCCGTGCATGTCTATCCTGGGTGGTACGGCGCCAGCGATGAGCACCCCGACCACGAGGCGTTCATCCGACAGTTTGGCGTGCAGGTGCCCGTGGTGAAGACACATCCCATCATGGTGACGGAGATAGACTGGAGTCCCGAGGTGCCGGGCAAAGGCAAACTGAATGAGTTTGGGAAATATGTGCCCGCCAACATGGGCTCATGGGGCACTGCCACCACGTCGAAATGGGGCCTCGCCTTCAAGGCCGTCAAAGACTTCTACGGCAACATCGGCATGACCCTCACCAGCACTGATGACTATGTGGACATGCCAGAGTATCTGCGCTCAGGCATCGTGCGTCCAGCCTTTGGTGCAGAGTCCGAGGCCTGCGGCAAGG
>JAFZUB010000002.1 GCA_017618515.1 Bacteroidaceae bacterium | reverse complement strand
TGAGCGGCGGTATCTTCGGCGAAGCCATGTTTGGTGTCATCCGCTTGAAGTGGGACAGCATAATGGGGAAGTTTAAGAGGAAGCCTAGAGTTGAGAGTTAGGAGGTAGGAGTTAGGAGTGAGAACTTTTTCCGGAAATATTGTTAATGAGGGGCGCGTGTTCTACGGTAGGATATGCGTTGAGGGAGACACGATTGTTTCTGTTAACGAAAGGCCTACCCCCAACCCCTCCCAAAAGGAGGGGAGCCAAGAGAACGAAAACGATAACGTGTATATTTTCCCGGGGGTTATAGACGAGCATGTGCACATGCGCGAGCCGGGAATGACCGAGAAGGGGGACATGGCGAGCGAGAGCCGCGCTGCAGCGGCAGGCGGAGTGACCTCTTTTTTTGATATGCCCAACACGAAGCCGCAGACGACGACTATCAACGCGCTGCGCGACAAGCTGGCTCTGGCGGCAGAGAAGAGTATCATCAACTACGGATGCTTCATTGGCGCCACCAACGATAACATACAAGAGCTGCAAGCCGTAGACACCGCATTGGTGCCCGGCATCAAGGTGTTCATGGGTGCGTCGACCGGCAACATGCTGGTGGACGATGCACAGACACTCGACAGCATCTTCGCCATAGCCGCGGAGAGAGGGTTGCCCATAGTGGCACACTGTGAGGACTCGGCGCTGATAGAGCGCAACACGTTACGGATGGTCGAGAGTCAAGAGCCAAGAGTCGAGTTCCACTCCATCATAAGGAATGAGGAGGTATGTCTCAGCTCCACACGCAGGGCTATCGCCCTAGCGGAGAAGAACGGCACCCAGCTGCTGGTGGCGCACGTATCGACGGGAAAGGAGATACCGCTCATCACCCTGTCGCGCGGCAACATAAAGGCTGAGACTTGCGTGAGCTACCTCACCTTCTGCGACAAAGACTACGCCCTGCTGGGCAGCCGCATAAAGTGCAACCCCGCCATCAAAACAGAGGCCGACAGGCTGGCTCTGCGCCAGGCATTGGCGGACGGAAGGATTCACTGCATAGCCACTGACCACGCTCCTCACCTGCCAGCCGACAAGCAGGGCGGCGCACTGAAGGCCGCCTCCGGCATGCCGTCGGTGCAGTTCTCGCTGGTGATAATGCTGCAGCTGGCCGACGAGGGATGGCTTAGTGTGCCACAAGTGGCGCAGCTGATGTGCCACAACCCCGCACAACTGTTTGGGGTGGAGAAGCGCGGTTTACTGCGCCCGGGCATGAAAGCCGACATAACGATAGTGCGCCATCTCAACACGCCGCACACCATCAACGACGACGAGGTGATAAGCAAGTGCGGATGGACTCCCTACGCAGGGCAGCAGACACACTGGCAGGTGGAGGAAACCATCTGCAACGGAACGACGATATACCACCACGGCCAAGGCATCGACGACACGCCGAGGGTGGCACAACAGATAAGATTCTCGCATGGTCACTGATCGACGATATACCACCACGGAGCTGTTGCCCTACATCGACTGGGCATACTTCTTCCACGCATGGGGAGTGCCCGCCCGCTCCAAAGAAGCGCAGACACTCAAGGCAGAGGGCCTACTGATGCTGGAGGCACTAGATGCCGACGGCCTGAGCGCCAAAGGGCGCGTGGGGCTGTTCAAGGCAGGAGCGAGAGGAGATGATATTGTGTTAGAAAGTCAAGAGTCGAGAGTCGAGAGTCAAGAGGCAAGAGGCAAGGAGCGAGAGGCGAGAGGAATTATTCCGTGTCTGAGACAGCAGCATGCGGTGGACGGCGGTCCTAATCTATGCCTGGCGGACTTCGTGAAGCCGTGGAGCGAGCAGGGCGCAGAGGACACGGTGGGCGTGTTTGCCACCATGGCAGACTACGACCCCGACAGCCACTACGGCGACGATGCCTATCAGCGCATGATGGCACAGACACTCTGCGACCGAATGGCCGAGGCGGCCGCCTGCCGGCTGCACCAAGAGGTGCGCACCACCATCTGGGGCTACGCCGCCGACGAGCAGCTGACCATCAGCGATATGATAAAAGAGAAGAACCGCGGCATACGCCCCGCCGTAGGCTACCCATCGCTGCCAGACCAGAGCCTCAACTTTGTTCTCGACAAGCTGATAGGCATGAGCGAGATGGGCATAAGGCTGACCGAGAACGGTGCCATGAGGCCCCATGCCTCCGTGAGCGGACTGATGATAGCGCACCCCGCAAGTCGCTACTTCGCCATAGGGCCGATTGACGCCCAGCAAATGGAGGACTACGCCCACCGCCGCGGAATGAGCTCGGAGGAAATAAAGAAATTCCTTTTAAGGTAAAAAGTAAAAGTGAAAATAATTAATAAACGAAAACGATAACGATAACGAAAACGATAACGATAACGAAAAAATGTTTTTCTTCCTCAGAATAGCTGCCGTACTGATGTTGCTGCTGGTGCTGCCCGCACTGTACCTGCACTTCAGATATCTCCGCCGCAAGGACGGGATGAGGCGCTGGCGTATTCTGATGTGGACCGCCACAGCGATATTGGCAGCCGGAACGCTGTGGTATATATCCTACGGCTTCCAGACAGGGCGCCCGGAGTGGCTGACACGCCTCTTCATCCACCTGCTACTGGGAGTGAGCTTCGCCCAAGTGGGGCTGAGCATCGGCGGACTACTGGCGACCCTGACAAAAAGAAACAGTTTTATGAGACGCGCCATGACCGGCGTTGGCATCGGTCTGGCAGCGCTCAGCTTAATAATCACTATTATGGCATATTTTATTGGCAACAAACGCATCGAGGTAAAGGAGTACACCTTCGCCAGCAAGGAGCTGCCGGAGGCGTTTGACGGATTTCGCATCGTGCACATCTCCGACCTGCACCTCGGCACCTACGGCGCTGACACAGCCCGAGTGAGCGAGCTCATCAACAAGACGCTGGAGCAGAAGGGCGACATCATCCTCTTCACCGGTGACCTGGTGAACCTGGAGTCGCGCGAGGCACTACCCTTCGTAGAACAGCTCAAGAGGCTCACTGCCCCCTATGGAGTATATTCCATTCTGGGCAACCATGACTACGCCGTCTATCGCAACTTTGCAGAGAAAGACGAGCAGTTGGCCGACATAGAGCAGCTAGTGAAGCTGGAGAAAGAGTGCGGCTGGCATGTGATGCGCAACGAGAATGCCATAATAGAAAAGGACAGCGCACGCATAGCCCTCATTGGCGTGGAGAACGACGGCAAGCCGCCATTTCCACAGCTCGCCAATATACCCAAAGCCATAAAGGGACTGCCAACAGATGCCAACTTCAAGATAATGATGACTCACGATCCTAGCCACTGGCGCCGCAATGTGCTGAGCGAGACTGACGCGCAGCTCACTCTGGCCGGCCACACCCACGGCATGCAGTTCAAACTCGCAGGGTGGAGCCCCGCCTCATGGGTGTATAAGGAATGGGGCGGCCAGTACTACGAGGGCGATCGCAGCATAGTGGTAAGCATCGGACTCGGACTCGGTGCAGTGCCCTTCCGCTTCGGTGCGTGGAGCGAGGTATGCGTGATAACGCTGGAGAGATGTAAGATGTAAGATGGATGATGGATGATGGAAGATGGATTAGCTATGAAAGTTCTCTACAAAATATACCAACTGTTAATATTCCTGCCAATATTTTTGGTCATCACTATAGTGACGGCACTAGTGACCATCATAGGCTGCGCACTGGGGGGCTCACGCTTCTGGGGCTACTACCCCGGCAAGATATGGAGCTGGCTCACATGCCGATTGCTGCTGCTGCCCATTAAGGTGGAGGGCCGTGAAAACCTGGCCGGCAACACCTCCTACGTATTTGTGGCCAATCACCAAGGGGCGATGGATATCTTTCTCATCTACGGCTTTCTGCGCCGCAACTTCAAATGGATGATGAAGAAGTCGCTCAAAAAGATTCCCTTCGTAGGCCAAGCCTGTCAGGCTGCACGCTTCATCTTTGTTGACCGTGGCTCGCAGCACGGTGCCAAGCAGACCTTGGACGACGCCCGCCGCACCCTGCAGCGCGGCATGTCGCTGATGGTGTTTCCCGAAGGCTCACGCACCTTCGACGGCCAGATGCGCCACTTCAGCAAAGGGGCCTTTTTCCTCGCCGATGAGTTGCAGCTGCCCGTAGTGCCCATCACCATCGATGGCTCCTTCCTGGTGCTGCCGCGCACGAAAGGCTTCAACTTTGTCAACTACCACAGCATGCGGCTCGTGATACACGCCCCTATCATGCCGCAGGGGCAGGGTGCCGACAACATAAAGGCGCTCTCACAGCTCTCCTACGAAGCCATAGACTCAGCCCTGCCCAAACAATAGCACCATGCTCTTCAACTCGCTGGCATTTCTGCTGTTTCTGCCCATAGTCTTCGCACTCTACTGGAGCCTGCGCTCACTGCGCTGGCAGAATACACTTATCATTGCTGCCAGCTTCTTCTTTTACGGCTGGTGGGACTGGCGATTCCTGCTGCTCATGATAGCCACATGCGTGGCAAACTACTATATTGGCAAGAAGTTAGGAGTTAGGAATGAGGAGTTAGGAGTGAGGAGTGAGGAGACTGGAAAGAAGGGCAAGCGGCGGCCAGGCTATGGATGGCTCCTCACCGCGATACTCATCAATATCGGCATACTCGGAGTATTCAAATACTTCAATTTCTTTGCCGACAACCTGGCAGCACTGTTCAGCCTGCTACACATCAACGCCGACATCCCCACCCTACGCCTCATACTGCCCATAGGCATCAGTTTCTACACCTTCCAGCTCACCGCCTACGTGGTGGATATCTACCGCGGCCAGTTGGAGCCCGCCCGCAACTTGCGTCATTTCCTCAGCTTCGTGTGTTTCTTCCCCCAGCTCGTGGCAGGCCCCATAGAGCGCGGTGCCAATCTGCTGCCGCAATTCTCAAAGACACGCAAGTTTATCTATGACGATGCCGTGGACGGCATGCGCCTCTTCCTATGGGGACTGATGAAGAAGATGCTCATTGCCGACAACTGCGCTCCTGTGGCCGACTATGCCTTTGCCAATTATCAGGGGCTCGGCTCGGCAGACCTCGTGGTGGGACTGCTCGCCTTTACCGTGCAGGTCTATTGCGACTTCTCAGGCTACTCCGACATGGCCATCGGTACCGCCCGCCTCTTTGGCATACGCCTCTCCACCAACTTCAACCACCCCTTCTTCGCCACCACCATACGCGAGTTCTGGCGCCGCTGGCACATGACACTGATGAGCTGGCTGCGCGACTATGTCTATTTCCCGCTCGGCGGTAGCCGCTGCAGCGCTGTGAGGCACTACTTCAATGTCTTCGTGCTCTATATGCTCAGCGGACTATGGCACGGCCCTAACTGGAGTTTCATTGCCTGGGGCACATGGAACGGATTCTTCAACGTCACCACCAAGCCACTCGCCAAATATCTGCCCACCTTCATCAACTGGCTAATCACCATCGTGGTGTTCATCCTCAGCCAGGTATTCTTCCGCAACCCCACCGTGGGTGACGGTTTCCGCTACTTCGGCCGCATGTTCAGCATGGAGGGCGGCCTCGCCACCACCGTATCGCGCATGCCGTTGCTCTACATCGTAGTGCTGTTTACCATCGAATGGCTTACACGCAACCACGCCCATCCGTTCCAGTTTGCCGACCGCGGCATCTGGCGACTGCAGGGCGTGCGCTACGCCATATATATAATATTATTCCTCGCCTGCCTAATGTTTGGCGGACAACAAGTGCAGTTCATCTATTTCCAGTTCTAAAGTTGAAACCATTCATTCATAAAATACTCATCTTCTCACTCATCATCCTGACGCTGATAGCGGCAGGAGAGACCTACGTGCGCTCCATACCCAATCCAGCACGCTACAAACATCAATGGATGCTCGCCCACTCCACTGAGTTGGAGACGCTCATACTTGGTAGCAGCCATTGCTTCTACGGCATCGACCCCGCACAGTTTGGCGACCATGCCTTCAATATCGCACAGCCCACGCAGCCCTACCGATATGACTGGTATCAGCTCACCCACTACCCACTGCCACGCCTCAAGACCGTGGTGCTGCCCTTCAGCTACCAGTCGCTCTTTGAGGACCTCGAGGCAGAGCCGCGACTACGCTACTGGGCGGTGCGCTACCGTCTCTATATGGACTGCGACATCCACTCGCCGCTCTCACTATACGGCTTAGAGTGCCTACACATGGCCTCGTTCAAAGAGAAACTCACCAGCCTATGGCGCCCAGCCCAGCTCAAGTGGGACACCCTCGGCTTCGGCACCACCTACGCCAACACCTCGCTGTTGACACAAGGTAAGGACAACGGCCTCCAGCGGGCAGAAGAAAACACCTATCGCCACACCCACTCACTAGCCTTCAACACTGCCATGCTCGACAGCATAGCCACATGGTGCGACAGCCGTGGAGTGAGGCTGCTACTCATCACCACACCCGTGAGCCCCTCGTTCCGCCAGCACAGCTACGACCGCCAGATAGCCATCAACGACAGCACCCTACAGCGCATACTCAGTCGCCACCCCTCCATCAACTACCACGACTACTGGGCCGACACAACCTTTGTCGCCGCTGATTTCTACGACGCCGACCACCTAAACCTGCTCGGAGCACGTAAACTCACAAAAAAAGTAATAAAAGACCTACACTTTAATAAATAATCTGTAAATTTGCCACGAAAACGAAAGGTTAGAGGTTAGTGGTTATAGGTTATAGATAACTATGCGACTATGCGACTAACAAATAACGAAAACGAAAACATTAAACATTAAACATAACAAACAACATGAAAAAAGCATTCAGAATTCTCTTCTTTGCCGCCATTGCGCTACTCACTGTAGCCTGCGGCACCACCAACACCGTGCCCATCACCGGGCGCAAGACCCGCCTGCTCGTTAGCGATGAGCAGATACTCAGTCTCAGCACCCAGCAGTATCAAGAGTACATGAAGGGCGCCAAGGCCTCTACCGACCAGAACAACACTATGCTTGTAAAGCACGTAGGCCAGAAGCTCGCCACCGCCGTAGAGACATTCCTCACCAACAACGGCTACGCTGACGAGATAAAGAACTTCCAGTGGGAGTTTAACCTCGTGGCCGACAACCAGGTCAATGCTTTCTGTATGCCCGGCGGCAAGATAGTAGTATATGAGGGCCTTCTGCCCGTTACCCAGAACGAAGCCAGTCTAGCCATCGTGCTCGGCCATGAGATAGCCCACGCCGTAGCCAAGCACTCCGCCGAGCAGCTATCCAAGCAGATGCGCCAGCAGTATGCCACCCAGATAGGCGGAGCAGTGGTCAGCACAGCCACCGGCAGCAACGTAGCAGGCAGTGTGCTTTCCTCAGTAGCCAGTGCAGGCTTCAACTTCGCCAACCTCAAATACTCGCGCGACAACGAGACAGAGGCTGACCACTTAGGACTCATCTTCGCTGCCATGGCTGGCTACGACCCGCAGCAGGCCATTCCCTTCTGGCAGCGCATGGCACAGCTAGGCGGCAGCGGCAAGAGCGAAATATTCAGCGACCACCCCTCCGACGAGAAGCGCATCGCCAACCTGCAGAAGCAGATGCCCGAGGCACTGAAGTACTACACACCTCCTGCACCGGAACCAACAGCTAAGAAAACCACAACAACCAAGAAAAAGACAACTGCCAAAAAGACAACCGCCAAGAAAACCACTACTAAAAAGAAGTAGCAATAAAATAACAAACCACTTCAGCCGAAGTGGTTTGTTATTATTACTCTTCTACTATTACCTCGTAACTGATGGTGGGGAGGCCTTCCTTCCCCGCCCCGCGATGCGGCAGCTTGGAGTGACGCTCGGGTTGGTTCATCACGAGCAGGTAACGGCAGTTGGGCTCGTCAACTATTGCCCAGCGCAGGAAGTGGCCCTTGGGAGCACGTATGTTCTTTATCTTTGCTTTCTGCGTCTTAGCAATCTTGATGGCATTAAATCCGTACGGCTCAGGCTGACAGTTAACAGGGATGCGGTAATGACCTGCGGCGATAGTGTCGAGCTGAGTGCTGAAGGTGCAGGCATGGCGTCGCGTCTGACTATAAGCATGGCTGAAGTCAAAGTTAAGCAGACAGCGGTAACAATCGAATAGCTCGTCGCAAAACTGCTGCTGAGTGAGTCCATTTACACGCATATAAGTCATGGCAGGGTCTTCACCGCGCTTCCCCTCGCGGAAGAGCTCCGCTATATGAGCGCGACCGCGTTTCTCTGACCAATACTCCAGCACGTATGGCGAACGGTAGATATTCTCGGGCGAGAGAAACGCCTTGTGTGTAGCCTTGCGAAAAGCCTGCAGATGATAGTTCTCCTCCGTTGGCCAGTCGGGATTGACCTGCCAAAGCATCCACTGCGAAGCCATCTCAAAGAAGCCACTGCCGCCCCATGCCTCACCAGCACCATCAGAGGTTATCTGCCGCTGAAAGGAGTGCCCCAGTTCATGAGCCAGACAGTTGAGATGGCGATCCTGTATACGATTGGGCGCCACCCATAGGGCGCCGACACGGTTGTCGTAGTCGCCGCCGTAGGCAGTGCCTTCGAGCGAATAGTTGATCATCACCATCATCTTGAGACTGTCGGCATTGCTGGGAGTGCTGAGAAAGTGCAAGCTGTCGCGATAGAAGTTGTAGAAATACTGCACACGCTTCACCACATTGTCGAGGTCAAACGTCATGGGCTTGCCCTCAAGCTTAGGAGCCTTGGCAGGGTCGGGACCGAAGGGTTGCTGCCAGAAAAACACCACATCCTCAGTCTGAACTGAGTTGCGCCAACTCCACTTGGAGGTACTGTCGTTGAGGTTTATGCCGCGGAGGTCACGAGGAATATATACGCGCTTATCAGCTATAGCCGCCACCACAAGGACCGAAACAATTATTAAGAAGTACTTTCTCATCTTATTCTGCTTAGCCAAAGAGATCTAGTTGCTGGCCTTCCTGTGGAGAAGTTGAAGAATCAGAGTCTTGGGACGCTGACGTTTGCCCTTCGCCTATCATCTTGAGGAACTCGTCTTCGCTGACAAGGGGGATGCCGAGCTGTTGCGCCTTCTCCTGCTTAGAGGGACCCATGTTCTCACCAGCAAGGATAAAGCTCGTCTTGGCAGAGATGCTGCTTACATTCTTACCACCGCAGTCCTCAATTATTTCCTTGTACTCCTCGCGGCTGTGATGGGCAAACGTGCCGCTGATAACGATGGACTTACCTGCAAGAGGCTGAACTTCCGAACTCTCAGACTCCCGAGCTTTCGAACTTTCAAACTGCAGTCCGTAGTTGCGCAGGCGATTGACTATTTCCATGTTTGCAGACTGGGCGAAATAATTCTTGACAGACTGAGCAATCACGCCACCTACACCCGAGACGCCCTCCAGTTCTCCCTCTATGGAGAGTGCTGCAAGCAGGGCATCGAGACTACCAAAATGGCGCGCAATCTGCTTGGCGGTCACCTTGCCCACAAAGCGTATGCCGAGGGCATAGAGCACGCGCTCAAAAGGCACCTTTCGGCTTGCGGCGATACCGTCCACCACACGCTGGGCAGAGCGCTCACGGCTTGAATTGCCACCCGTGATGTCAGCCACGGTGAGCTCATAGAGATCAGCCACATTATGTATCAGTCCACGCTCGTAGTAGTCAGCCACCGTCTCTGGGCCAAGCGAGTCGATGTTCATGGCATCGCGCGAGATGAAATGCTCTATCCTACCCTTTATCTGCGGCGGACAGCTGGCATCGTTGGGACAGTAGTGAGCTGCCTCGCCTTCTATCCTAATCAGCGGAGTGCCGCACTCGGGGCATGTGGAGGGAAATCCTATCCCTTCACTTTCCACCTTTTCCTTTTCACTTTTCTCTTCCTTCCCCACCACCTGCGGTATTATCTCACCAGCCTTCTCCACATACACCATGTCACCGATATGTAGGTCGAGGGCGCGGATATAGTCTTCGTTGTGGAGCGAGGCACGCTTGACGATAGTGCCGCTAAGTAATACGGGCTCCATATTGGCCACAGGCGTTATGGCACCAGTGCGCCCCACTTGGTAGGTAACCTCGTTGAGGCGCGTCAAGGCACGCTCGGCCTGAAACTTATAGGCTATCGCCCAGCGCGGAGTCTTGGCGGTGTAGCCCAGACGTTGCTGCTGCTCTATTGAGTTGACCTTAAGTACTATGCCATCAGTGGCCACAGGCAGATGGCTTCGCTCGTGGTCCCAATAATCGATGTAGTCCATCACCTCCTCAAGCGTACGGACAGTGCGCATCGCGTCCGACACCTTGAAACCCCACGAAGCAACGCGCTGCAGGTTGTCGTAATGATTGTCGCTGGGCAGTGTGGTGCCGAGCAGATAATAGAAATAGGCATCAAGCTTGCGTTGCGCCACCACTGCGGAGTTTTTGCTTTTGAGCGTGCCGCTGGCAGCGTTGCGAGGATTGGCAAAAAGCGGCTCCTCAGCCTGTTCGCGCTGACGGTTGAGCATCTCAAAACTCTCCCACGGCATCAGCACCTCACCCCTAATCTCGAAGCTGTCAGGCCAGTCACCGCCATGCAGCACGAGAGGGATGGAACGGATAGTCTTGACATTGGCCGTAACATCATCGCCCTGCTCGCCATCGCCACGAGTGACAGCCCTCACCAGCTGGCCGTGCTCATAGATGAGCGATATGGAGAGGCCGTCAAACTTAAGCTCGCAGCATACCTCAAACACCTCTCCGCCCAATCCCTGACTCACGCGGTCATAGAACGCCTGCACATCATCGCGGTTGTAGGTGTTGGCCAGCGAGAGCATCGGGTAGCGGTGACGCACCTGCGTGAACTCATGGTTGAGGTCGCTGCCCACACGCTGCGAGGGCGAGTTGGCGTCGTATAGCTCTGGGTGGCGCTCCTCCAGCTGTATTAGCAGATGCATCTTCTCGTCAAACTCGCGGTCGCTGATGGTTGGCGCGTTCTTGACATAGTAGTTATAATTGTGCTGATGGAGCTCGCTGCGCAGTGCAAGTATCTGTTCTCGGTCAGTCATTGCGGGTGAGTTTTTAATAGTGCAAAATTACTATTTATTTATAATAAATGGTGCTTTTTTGCGTTATATTTTTCAGATATGCGTATCGATATCATCACTGTGCTCCCCGAAATGCTGGAGCCGTTCACCAATCAGTCTATCCTCGGGCGCGCCCAGAGCAAGGGGCTCGCCGAGATACATGTGCATAATCTGCGCGACTACACCAAGGACAAGCATCGTCGCGTGGACGACTATCCCTTTGGCGGATTTGCCGGCATGGTGATGCAGTGCCAGCCTATCGACGACTGCATCGCCGCCCTCAAGGCTGAGCGCGACTATGACGAGGTCATCTATACCTCGCCCGACGGTCAGCAGTTTACCCAGGCCGTAGCCAACGAGCTGTCACTCAAAGAGAATATCATCATTCTCTGTGGCCATTACAAGGGCATCGACCACCGTATCCGCGAACACCTCATTACTCGCGAGATAAGCATCGGCGATTATGTGCTGACGGGCGGTGAGTTGGCTGCCGCCGTGATGGCCGACGCCATTGTCAGAGTGATTCCCGGTGCCATCGGCGACGAGCAGAGCGCGCTGTCTGACTGTTTTCAGGACAATATGCTGTCGGCACCCGTCTATACTCGCCCTGCAGACTACAAGGGATGGCGCGTGCCCGACATCCTGCTCAGCGGCCACGAGGCCAACATCAAGGAGTGGGAGCTCAACCAGATGCTTGAGCGCACAAAAAGACTAAGACCCGATTTGTTAAACAATGAGCAAGACTAAAGCTATACTCGTACTGCTGCTAGCGCTACTAAGCCTCAGCTCCATGGCACAGCAGCGCTTCAAGCTCTACGGCAAGGTGGTGGACGAATACGACAACCCCGTGGAATTCGCCTCTATCATCGTAGAGCGCCAAGGAGCCTTCGCCGTGTCTGGGCTTGACGGTGGCTACAGCCTGCGCTGCACCCGCACCGACTCTCTTTTCATCACTTGCATGGCTGTGGGCTACCGCACAAAGAAATTCTTTATCGCCCCGCCACAGAGCGACTCGCTGCGCTACGACATGAAAATCTCCACCATGTCATATATGCTCGGTGAGGCAGGCATCACCGCTATGCGCCGTCAGACCGACCTCGTGCAGCGCATCAAGAGCAACTACACGCGGAACATGCCCTCCACCACCGGCAACGGTGTGGAGGAGATAATAGCCACTCAGATGGGCGTGAGCACCCACAACGAGCTCTCCTCGCAGTATAACGTGCGTGGCGGCAGCTTTGACGAAAACTGCGTTTATCTTAACGGCGTAGAGATATTCCGTCCCATGCTTGTGCGCTCAGGCCAGCAGGAGGGCTTGTCCATTATCAACAGCAACATGGTGGCAGACATCGACTTCTCCGCCGGAGGCTTCCCTGCTCGCTACGGCGACAAGATGTCCTCCGTGCTGGACATCACCTACAAACGTCCTGAGCACTTCGAGGGCTCGCTAGATCTCAGTCTGATGGGTGGTGATGCCTATGTGGGCTTCGGCAATGAGAAGTTTTCGATGATGAACGGCCTGCGCTACAAGACCACCAAGCACCTCATCAGCTCGGGCGACACTAAGGGCGAATACAGCCCCAACTTCATCGATTATCAGAACTACACCTCGTGGTCGCCCACCAAGCACTGGACTCTCGACTTCATTGGTAATATTTCTTACAACCGTTACTCGTTTAAGCCCTCCGACCGCGAGACATCGTTCGGCACAATGTACGATGTTAAGAAGTTTAAGGTGTATTTTGACGGCAAAGAGAAAGACCTGTTCAACACCTACTTCGCCTCGTTTGGCCTCACCCATAAGTTTAACGCCAAGACCTCGCTGCAGTGGCTCAGCTCCACCTACTCCACCAAGGAAGAGGAGACCTACGACATCCAGGGGCAGTACTGGCTAGACGATGTGACAGACCAGCAGCAACTCGGCGTAGGCACCTATCTCGAGCACGCCCGCAACTTCCTCACTGCCCGCGTGGCATCCACCGCACTGCTGCTGCGCACAGCCATCCGCAAACACAATATCGCCGCAGGCATCACCCTGCGCAGTGAGCGTATCAAGGAAAATTCCGCCGAGTGGGAGATGCGCGACTCGTCGGGCTACTCGATGCCCCACTCGCTCGATGCCCTGCAGCTTATCTACAACCTTCGTGCCAAGACCGAGGTCAAGAGCACACGCCTAGAGAGCTATCTGCAGGACAACTTCCGTTTCAATAACAAGGCCGGCGTCTTCAACCTCAACTACGGCGTGCGTCTCACCCACAACAGTTGGAACAAAGAGACACTCGTCTCACCGCGTGCCTCGCTCGGATTCATCCCTGCCAAGAACGACAATTTTACCTTCCGTCTCGCCACGGGCGTTTACTATCAGTCACCGTTCTACAAAGAGCTGCGCGACACGGTGACCACCGCCGGCAACACACGCGTGGTACTTAACAAGGATATCAAGTCGCAGCGCTCCATCCACTTCCTGCTCGGCATGGATTATCAGTTCCGCATGGCAGACCGCCCCTTCCGTTTCTCGGCGGAAGCTTACTATAAGATACTGGACAATCTTATCCCCTACAACGTCAACAATCTGCGCATCGTCTATTACGGCGAAAACCTCGCCAAGGGCCATGCCGTGGGCGTGGACTTCAAACTCGTCGGCGAGTTTGTACCCGGCGCCGACTCATGGATAACCCTCTCTCTCATGTCTGCCAAGCAGAAATACCGCGGTCTCTCTCTGCCGATGCCCACCGACCAGCGCTACAACCTGTCGCTCTACTTCACC
>JAFZUB010000082.1 GCA_017618515.1 Bacteroidaceae bacterium | reverse complement strand
TTTGACCTGCCGGGCACCTATGATGTTACGCTGACCGCCAGCAACGGCAGTGGCTCGGCCAGTGTGACCAAGACGATAGACATATACATAGCAAAGCCCACAAGCAACTTTGCCATCAACCCCAACACCATCTTGCTCGGCGAGACGACCTACCTTGAGGACAAGAGCACCGGCAAGCCCGACAGCTGGATATGGACACTGAGCAACGGCAAGCGCTATCTGCAGGTGGACGGCCAGTTCTCGTCGCTTGTGCCACCCGCTCCGGGCTTCTACGATGTGACGCTGCAGACCACCAACAGTGCCGGCAGCCATATAGAGACCAAGTCTCGTGCACTATGTGTGAGCAATGCCGATGCCAACAACGGCCTCAACTTTACCGGCGTGAAGGAGCAGCTGGAGTTCAACCGTCCGTTCCTCGCACCGCAGAGTGTATTCACCATCGAGTGGTGGATGAACCCGCAAGTGTATTACGGCGCTGGCGGCTTCAACTTCGGCAACATGAGCGCCGACTGCACCGACAAGGGTTTATATACCGTGACCTACAAAGGCCGCACCTATCAGGCCAGCAACTTCTTTATCCTCAACCAGTGGCATCACTATGCCATCTCCTTCAACAGGGGTAAAGTGGTGTTCTATCGTGATGCCAAGGTGATGGCTACCTACAACGCCAACGACAGCTACGCCATGCCTTCATGGCCTGCCACGTTCACCTTTGGACGCAGCGACAACGGCCTACATGCCATGATTGACGAGATGCGTATATGGAAGACTGAGCTCAACGCCACGCAACTGCAAGCAGTATGCAACGCGCCCATAGAGAACCCCACCGAGGTGGGCAGCCTCTGCCTCTACTACGACTTCAACCAGAACGGTGGTGACGTGATTGACCGCAGCGGCCACAACCTCGACGGCCGTCGTCTCAACTTCGGCCCCGACGGCGACGCTTGGATTACGCTGCCCGGTGTGTTCACCCTCGACTTTGGCGGTGACATAGTGAAGCAGGATGTGACTAAGGACTATCTCACCAACTACAAGGCTCCGTTCCTCTACAACGACGTGAAGGTGCTGCCAGGCATCTACCAGGCCGCCCGTGAGCTGCAGACCGGCACTGCCAAGTCCACTTGGGAGTTCCGCTCGCCGCGTCCCATCAACGACGCGGATATCTCCACTATCTATGTGGATACCTACGAGAACAGTTGCGTCCTCTCCGGCGAGGCAAGGAGCAGTATGGGCGACTTCTACAACCGCCGCCTGTGGCAGACCGTCAACCTCAATGCCGGCCACTACAGATTCTCCATCACCAGCGGTCGCTACTTCAGCCCCTATCTCACAAAGCTCGTGGTATGCGAGGGCGACAGCATAGTAGATAATACCAAGATAGACGAAGCGCTCACCAGCACCTACCTGTCGAGCAGCAAGAGCCTCGAGTTTGATGTAGCTGAAGACGGCACTCCCATAAGCCTCGGCGTGCTCTACAACCTGCCCAGCTCAGGCTCCTATCAGGTAGATATCAAGAACTTCACTCTCGAGCAGATAACCTCCGAGTCGCAGATAGCCGACGGAGTGCAGTCAGCCTACGACGCTGTAAGCAAGGGCGTGCTTGACAATATCAGCGGCACGCGCGGCGGCATACATATCGTGAGCGACAAAATCATCGAAGTGAAGATTTACACTACCGACGGACGCTGTGTATTCAACGAATACGTATCCGGCAACAAGAAGATACGCCTCGCACCGGGCATCTACATTGCCAACGGCCAGAAGGTGAAAGTGGACTAAGACTTGAACTTTGGAATTAAAATTATATATAGATATGAAAATCAAACGTTATCTTATTGCAGGCCTGCTCATAGGCTATGCTACGGCAGGCCTCGCCCAGCTCTCCTACGGATGGGAGGAGGCTGCCAAGCAAACACAAGAGTTTACTTTCGAGAAAAACAAGAAGCAGCGTCAGCCTGGCGGTGCAAAGTCTAATGGGTTTAACGGCAGCACGAAGCGGCCCGACCACCTCAACAACGCGCTGCTGAAGTATTTCCCGCCTATCTTCAATCAGGATCACGGATCGTGTGATGCCGCCAGCTATATCGGCTATCAGTGGACCTACGAGCGCAACTGCTACTATGGCCTTGACGCCCAATATCCCGAGAACCGCTTCACCTCACACTTTAACTTCCTGCTTGCCCACAACTACCAAGGCACAGGCAAGGCTGAGATGCTTCAGAACGTGGGTAACCCCTCCGAGGCTGACTACGGCGGCCAGACCTGCTCGAAGTTTTACGGGAGCCAGGACTGCAAAGACCCCAACTACGGCTGGATGCAAGGCTACGACAAGTGGTATCGCACCGCCCACAACCGCGACTGGACAGAAGCCTACATTGAGCAGAATGTGATGACCGAAGAAGGTCGCGAGATACTCAAAAACTGGCTGTGGAACCACCAGGGTGACTATGACTTCAACGCCGGCGGCGTGGCATGGTTTGGCATGGCCGCCACCGACTATATCACCGGCACCATCCCCGAAACCCCGACCAACAAATCACTGGGACTCGTGGGCAAGATATACATGGCTGAATGGGGCCCCTCCTACAACCACGCCCAGACCATCGTGGGCTATGACGACCGCATCGAGTTTGACCTCGACGAAAACGGTGTCTATGGCGAGAAGGACAAAGACGAGGTTGGCGCTTGGATTATCGCCAACTCGTGGGGCAACGGCTGGCAGAACAACGGCTTCATCTACTGCCCCTACGCCCGCGCTTACACCACCAACTCGCGCACCAGCGTATGGTCGGTGGACCGCCACTATATCCGCAAGGACTATGAGCCCATCCGTATGCTCAAAGCCAAGATAGCCTTCTCGCGCCGCTCGGCTCTCCACCTGAGCGTGTCTGCCACACAAGACACCGCCAGCGGCTCGGGTCAGGACTCGATAGAGCTTGACCACTTCAAATATGCCGGCGACGGCACACGCAGCACCTATCAGCCACCCCTCGTGCCGATGCTTGGCAAGTGGATAGACGGCTATCACTACGAGCCCATGGAGTTTGGCTATGACCTGAGCGACCTGACGAAGAAGTTTGACCGTCGCAAGCCTATCAAATACTTCTTCAATATCCGCACACAGTCGAACTTGCCCGACGAGTGGCAGGGCACCGGCCGCCTCTACAATGCCTCCATCATTGACTACGAGCTTGACCAGGCAGGCATTGAGTTCCCGTTCAAGTTTGAGAAGATAGACCTCGGCGGCACAGGCAATCTCTACCGCATCTCCGTGATTATCCCCGGCGAGCAGATCAATGCCCCCATCAACCTCAAGATAAACGACGGCACGCTCAGCTGGGAGAAGCCCGTGACCACCTCGCTGCCCATCAGCAAATACTATGTCTTCTATGACGACCGCGTTATTGACTCGGTAAGCAGCACCACCTACAGCTACACCCCGACCGTGGCTATGGGCGAGCCCAACGACAAGGCCTATGGCATTGCCGCCGTGTATAAATATCGTAGGAACGCCATCGTTTCCGAGCAGTCCAACCGCGTGACTTTCCCCATTGAATCCAGCAGCGACGACAATGTGGTGCTCGAGATGAAGAACACCCTCGCTACCGTGAGCAACGTAGGATTTGCCGCATCGCTCGGCGGAACCCTCGAGTACTGGATCAAGCCCTACACCATTGACGACTACTCACAGCAGTTTGGCAACACCGCCTACTTCTACAGTTCCTTCACCTACAACGGCAACATCAAGGCGGGCATGGGCGCCAACAGCTCCTACAACGCCTACAACTGCAATATCAGTCCCAATCAGTGGGTACACGTGGCCATTGTGCGCGAGGGCGACCAGCTCTACGCCTATATCAACGACATGAAGAAGTCCATCAGCTGCTACAACAAGGCAGCCGGTGTGCTCGCCTTCTCCGACTTCTCTATCGGCCGCGACCCCAACAACGGTCTTATCAACGGACAGATAGACGAGGTGCGCCTATGGAACCGCGCACTCAGCGAGACAGAACTCAAGAGCAACCGTCGCGCCGAGATAGTCGATCCCGCTTCGCAGGACGGCCTCGTGCTCTATTATAAGGGCGACATCTTCGAGGACACCGACGGCCAGACAAAGATACGCGACTATGCACGCGGCCACCACGCAGTGATACGCGACCCTGAGAATGTAAAGACCATCGTCAATAATGACCTGCTCAAGGGAGCAGCCAGCGATATGAGCGTAGTGGTATATGAACCGAAGGAGACCATATACACCAATACGCCCGTGAAGATGCAGGCAGCCATCCCCGCTTGCGCCACCAGTGTGAAGTGGGTGGTTGACTCCAACGATGATTTGACTGTATATGAAACCATGCCCTACCTCACCTTCAACACGGCAGGCAATCATATAGTAAAGGCAGTCATCACATACGAGGGCGGCAAGACCCTCGCCTCCAACCTTAAGATATTAAAGGTAAAAGAGCTGCCCGCCCCTGTGGCCGACTTTGAGATTACCGAGAACAATCTGCCCGCCAGCGAGTACTTCAGTTTCGTCAATCGCTCCTCGGCCATCAATGCCACCTACAGCTGGTCGATGCCTGGAGCCGATGTGGAGCAGGTTAACGCCACCAATGCCTCGGCACGATTCCTCGAGGTGGGCTCCTACCCCGTGACCCTCACCGTAACCAATGCTGCGGGTACCTCCAGTGTCACAAAGGAGATTACCGCAGTGGCTTCTGCGCCATACGTGGACTTTGAGGTCAGCCCGTCGGCCATCCTGATTGGCGACAAGGTGTTCTTTGAAGACAAGACCATCTATGACCCCGAAGATTGGCAGTGGGAAATCAACCATGTCAGCGGCAAGCGCAACTATGCCATCCATGCCCAGAACACGGCCTTCAAGCCCCTGGCTCCCGGCTACTACAACGTAACCCTGAAGGCCAGCAATCCGCAGGGCCAGACTGGCAAGACGATGCGCAAGGTGTTTGCAGTGAGCAATGCCGACCCGGGCAACGCCCTCTCCTTCTACGGCGAGAACGAATACCTCAGCATCGCCACTCCGTTTGAGGCTGCCACACGCGCCTTCACCATCGACACATGGCTGCGCCCCTCCGACTTCAATGGCGCCCTCTCCATGAGCACCGAAGACGGCAAGATGAAGACCAAGTCAAACGAAGATGGCTCACTGACTCTAGAGATTAACGGCAAGAGCGTGACGTCCGATCCGGGCTACTTCATCATCGATGAGTGGCACCACTACGCTGTGACCTTCTCCACCGGCAATGTTAAGTTCTACCGCGATGCAGAGCTCTTCAGCACTCCGACGCTGCGTCTGGCACTCAACTGTCCCGCATGGGCTGGCCCAGTGACCTTCAGTTCTGACGAAAATCGTTTCAAGGGACTCATCGACGAGTTCCGCATCTGGAGCAAGGCACTCAACCAGAAGACTATACAGACCTTCAGTAATGAGCCGCTCACCGCCGACGATCTGGAGACAGCCAAGTCCAGCAACGGCTTGCTCGTGTATTACGACTTCAACCAAAACGGTGGCGATGTAATAGACCGCACAGGTCTCGGCCACACCGCACAGCGCAAGGACTTCAGCGGTGCCGACGGCGATGCTTGGACCTCAGCACTCGGAGTGTTCACCCTCGACTTTGAGGGCGACGAGCCCAGCGATGTCAGCGAAGACTATCTCACCAACTACAAGGCTCCGTTCCTTGACAACGGCGAGACAGTGTCAACCAGTAACTCCTCTAACCTGCGCGGTCTGCTCACAGGCACAGACGACTCAAAGTGGGTAATCGAGAATAGTGTAGTAACAGAGAAGAGTACCACCGGGGCACACGTATATAAGAGCCTCAACTCCGACCTCAACTTCCGCACAGGCTACTACGGCTTTGCCGACACACTCAAGAACCACCGTCTCTACCAGACCGTGACTCTGCCCGCCGGCTACTACACACTCAGCGTTGCCCCAAGTGAGGGCGGAGCATGGGTGGCCGACAGTAGCTACCTGTGTGTTACCCGAGGCGATGAGTTTGTGGATATGCTCACCTACGAAGAGAAGTCTGAGGCATTCGTTCCCCTGAGCGACGCCAAGGTGACCTTCACCGTTGGAGAAGAAGAAAACATTACTATCGGACTTATCATTAACCTGACGGGCTGGAATGCCATCGACATCAACGAGTTCAAGCTGATGCGAACACCAGTTACCGAAGTTGAGCCCGATGAAGAGACCAACATCTACGATGCCGTAGCTAATGGCAGCATGCCACGCTACACCCCGATGGCCAACGCCATCCGAGTAGTTAACGACAAACTGCGTCCAATGATGGTATATACCCTCGACGGCCGTCTTGTATTCAACGAGATGGTGGAGGGTGTACACATCATACCATTTGCTCCGGGCATCTACATCATAGATGGTGAAAAGATACAAGTGAAGTAATATGGCAGAAGAGCAGTTAACCCCGATGATGGCGCAGTTTCGCGACCTGAAGAAGAAATATCCTGACACCATAATGCTGTTTAGGTGCGGAGATTTCTATGAGACTTATTGCGAAGATGCGGTGACAGCAGCCCAAGTGCTGGGCATCACGCTCACCCATCGCAACAATAAGGGCAATGTGGCTTCTGTGGAGATGGCGGGCTTTCCTTACCACGCCATCGACACCTACCTGCCGCGACTCATACGCCAAGGTTATCGTGTGGCTATCTGCGACCAACTGGAAGATCCAAAACTGACCAAGAAGCTCGTCAAGCGCGGAGTGACCGAACTGGTCACCCCGGGCGTGGCGCTCACCGACAATGTGCTGGCGTCGAAAGACAATAATTTCCTAGCCGCACTATGCATCACCAAGGGAGTGTGCGGCATTGCATTGCTCGACATCACCACTGGTGAGTTTGCCGTAGCCGAGGGCACCGTTGACTATATAGGCAAGCTGATGGGTAGCTTCGCCCCAAAAGAGGTGCTCATAGAGCGCGGCACCAAGCAACGCTTCCAAAACAGTTTCGGCACCACCATGTTCTGCTACGAACTGGACGACTGGAAGTTTGCTGAGCGCAACTGCCTCGACCGCCTGCACAAGCACTTCCATGTGCGCAACATGAAAGGCTACGGCGTAGCCCACATGCCCACAGCACTCATCGCGGCAGGAGCCGTGCTCTTCTATCTCGACGACACCAAGCACACCCACACTAAACATATCTCCTCCATAGAGCGCATAGAGGAGGACCGCTATGTGAGGCTCGACAACTTCACCATGCGCAACCTCGAGGTGCTGCAGCCCCTCAGTGCCGACGGCAAGAGTCTGCTGCAGGTGCTCGATCGCACCATTACTCCTATGGGGTCGCGCATGATGCGCAGATGGCTGGCATTCCCGCTGTGTGACGTGAGTGCTATTGAGCGCCGCCAGAATTGTGTGGAGCACCTCTTCCGCGAACCCGAGATGAGGGAAACAGTGGCTGACCACCTACGCCTTATCGGCGATATGGAACGCCTAGTGGCCAAGCTGGCAGCAGGGCGCATCACGCCGCGCGAGATGGAACAGCTACGCTATGACCTCCAAGCCGTGGAGCCCATCAAGGAGGCACTGGGCCAAGCTTCGCTGCCATCACTGAGAGAGATAGCCGACAAACTGGAGCCCTGCTCCGAACTCAAGACACTAATAGCTCACACACTATGTCCTGATCCGCCAAACCTTACCGCCAAAGGTGGATACATAGCCAACGGTGTGGACAGTGAACTCGACCGACTGCGCGAATTGGCCCACTCGGGGCGTAGCTACCTGCACGAGTTGCAGCAGCGCGAAACAGAGCGCACAGGAATACAGAGTCTGCGCGTAGGATACAACAATGTGTTTGGCTACTACCTTGAAGTGCGCAACACCTACAAACACCTGGTGCCGTCTGACTGGATTCGCAAACAGACACTGACGCAGGCCGAGCGCTATATAACCGAGGAACTAAAGAAATACGAGGAAGAGATAACGGGCGCAGAAGAGAAAATCCTTGTGATAGAAGCCCGCCTCTATGCCAATCTGCTGGACAAGGCGCAGTCGTATATTACCCAGATGCAAAGCGATGCCACCCAACTGGCGGTGCTCGACTGTCTGCACTCGTTTGCCCTCTCAGCACAAGAAGGCCGTTATGTACGCCCCACCGTGGACGACAGCACTGTGCTCGACATTGTGCAAGGGCGCCATCCCGTGATAGAGACCCAACTGCCAGCTGGCGAGGCATACATACCCAACGACGTACGCCTTGACACCGAGAAGCAGCAGATAATCATCATCACAGGCCCCAACATGTCGGGTAAGTCAGCGTTGCTCCGCCAGACGGCCCTCATCACGCTCATGGCTCAGACAGGCAGCTATGTGCCGGCCGACAAAGCCCACATAGGCATAGTCGATAGAATCTATACTCGCGTGGGAGCGAGCGACAATATCTCAATGGGCGAGTCCACCTTCATGGTGGAGATGACTGAGGCCGCCAGCATTATGAACACCTTCACCCAGCGTAGCCTTGTGCTCTTTGACGAGCTGGGTCGCGGCACCTCCACCTACGACGGCATCTCAATAGCCTGGGCTATAGTGGAGCACCTTCATGACAACACCAAGGGGCATCCGCGCACCCTCTTCGCCACCCACTATCACGAGCTCAACGAGATAGCCAAGAGCCTCAGTCGCGTACATAATTATAATGTAGCGGTGAAAGAGGTGGGCAATCAAGTGGTGTTCTTGCGCAAACTGGTACCCGGCGGTAGCGAACACAGCTTCGGTATCCACGTGGCTCGCATGGCGGGCATGCCTCCTTCGATAGTCAAACGCGCTGACCAAGTGCTAAAGGAGCTTGAGGCTAACAGCGACCGCGATGTGTCGCGCCCCAACGTGAGCGATCTCAACGCAACAAAGGAGGGGGCACAGCTTACCTTCTTCCAGCTGGATGACCCCGTGCTGCGCCAGATACGCGACCGATTCCTGAATCTCGATATCAACACCCTGACACCAATAGAAGCACTCAATATGCTCAACGACGTCCAGAAACTGGTAAAAGAATAACTCTAAACATTAAACTATAAACTCCGAAACATGATAAAGTATATTGGCGTAGATGATCCCGACCTCAAACTTTTTGAGAGCCAGTATGACCTGCCAGACGGCATGTGCTACAACTCTTACCTTGTGCTTGACCAGAAGGTAGCCATAATAGACACCACCGACCGCCGCAAGGTGAGTGAGTGGGCTGACAACCTACAGAACGCCCTTGACGGGCGCAAGCCTGACTACCTCGTGGTGCAGCACATGGAACCCGACCATAGCGCAGGCATCAGTCAAGCCCTCGAGCTATATCCGGACCTTAAGATTGTCGCCTCCGCCAAGGCTATACAAATGATGAGCCTCTATTTTGAGGGCCTTAGCCTGGAGGGCAAGACCATTGCCGTAAAGGAAGGTGACACCCTCGACCTCGGTAACCGCGCCTTGCAGTTTATAGGTGCGCCTATGGTCCACTGGCCCGAGGTCATCGTCACCTACGATCCTGCTGAGCGTGTACTCTTCAGTGCCGATGCCTTCGGTAAGTTTGGAGTCCGCGACGCCGATCCCGATGACTGGGCATGCGAGGCACGACGCTACTACTTCAATATCTGCGGCAAATACGGTGGTCCTGTAAGCCAGTTGCTCGGCAAGATTGCCTCGGTGCAGATAGATCACATCATGCCGCTGCATGGTCCCATGCTCACTGGCGAAACCATGGCTGAGGCTATGCACCTATATAATATCTGGGCACGCTATGATGTGGAAACCCCAGGTGTGTTTATCGCCTATGCCTCCATTCACGGCGGCACCCGCGAAGCAGCACAAGTGCTGGCCGACATGCTACGCCAGAGAGGAGTGCCCAAGGTAAGCATCAGCGACCTCACTATCGACGACCAGGCCGAGGCCATAGAGGATGCCTTCCGCATGAGCCACCTAGTGTGCTGCGCCTCCAGCTATGACGGAGGACTCTTCCCCCCGATGCACGACTTTATCCACCATCTACAGATAAAAACCTACCAGCGCCGCAATGTGGCTCTGGTAGAGAATGGCTCATGGGCGCCTTGTGCAGGCAGAGTGATGCGCGACATGTTCACCACTATGAAGGACATCACCCTTGTGGAGCCTCTCGTGACCATTCGCGGACGCATGCACGCCACCGACCAGCCGCAACTGCAGGCGCTGGCCGACAATATAGCAAGTAATTTCAACTATAAATAATTTCATAAAACAATGAAAAATGTACTATTTCACCTAAAAGCTTTTCTGTTGGCGGCGGCCACGTTCTGCATCTGCACCACTGCATACGCAGGAGTGACCATACCGACCTACACCCTTGAGAATGTCAGGGTAGCTGCGTTCATCAAGGAAGTCACATACAAGTCAAAGGACGAGACAAAGATTAAGTCCTACAATGTCAGTCCTCCCTCACGCCGCGACCAGCCTGCTGGCGTACCTATCACATGGACACAGTGGTCTGACGCCGCTAGTCAGAAACTCCTCGTGTCCACCTCCAGCAAATTCACCGACGCCATAGAGGTGACGCTTGCTGCCGACGCCGAGGCCTACGACATCTACAACCTTATCCCGGGCAAGACGTACTACTATAAGATAGTGGCTACCTCTGCCGGAGGTAAGGACAGCACCCTAATCTCTGCCAGCTTTGCCACCGAGGGCATGGTGCGCATGATAAAGGCCGACTCAGGCTACAACATGCGCGACATCGGCGGCTGGAGGACACGCACCGGCCAGAGGATACGCTACGGAATGATTTACCGCGGCGCTGAGTGGGATGTAGAGTATGTGCTTAATTCCGCAGACTCTGCCACAATCCACGACCTAGGAATACGCGCCGAACTTGACCTGCGCGGTAACAGCGAGGCCGACTACGCCACCGTATCGCGAATCGGCTATGACGACGTGGAATACACCCGAATTCCCACTGGCACCCACTACATTGATGGTATCAAAGGTAACAACTCCGCCTTCGGCAAGCAGCTGCAATACATCTTCAAGTGTGTAAGGGAAAACAAGCCTGTATATTTCCATTGCCACATCGGTGCCGACCGTACAGGATGTCTCGGCTGGCTCCTCGAGGGACTGCTCGGCGTAAGCGAGAGCGATATGTATAAAGAGTATGAGCTCACCACCTTCTCCGGCCTCAACACGCACCGCTATAAGAGCAACATCGACGATATGTTTGAATATATCAAGACCTTTGAGGGCGCCACACTCGACGAGCAGTTCTTCAACTACTGCACAAAGAATCTCAAGGTTGACCCCATGGAGATTATGGAGTTTAAGAGCATCATGCTCCAGCACGACTTCATCACCTCCATCAATTTTGAGACCGACACCGTCACCATCAACGCAGGCGAAACACTCCAGCTTGAACCCATCCTCACCCCCGAAGGTGCTGACAAGAAGGATATCACCTACACCAGTTCCGACCAACTCGTAGCAACCATCACAAACCGCGGACTTCTCACCGCCGTGCGTGGCGACACCGCTGTCATCACCGCCAAGTCGAACGTGGTAACTAAGCAATTGGTAGTCATAGTGCCTCATGTAGAGTCCGAGATGCCCGAGTTTGTCACCGTTGACGGTATGGACTATCAGCTCATTGGCCCCAATCTGATTACCAACGGCTCTTTCGAGTACGCACACTCACTCACCGCTTGGACCAGCGGACTGGGATTCCCTCTCGCAGATGACGGCTTCCAAATCATGGAGGACAGCCAGTGGGGCGATCGCTACCTACAATGCATCACTGACGGCGACGACGAATCAACCCGCTCCATACGTACCATTTGGCCCATCGAGCCAGGCAAGACATACGCCATAGGTTATAGAGTAAAGACTGCCAACGGAAAGACGGTCAGCAACAACGATAATATGCGTGTAGGGCTTATCAATCTTGGCGGCGGTGGATTCAACGGCAGTGGCGACGACTTCATCTGGGACGATGACAGTGCGCCGGCACCTAAGTTTAACAGTTCTCAGGCCATCGTTGCTGCCGAAGAAGCCGTGGTATTCCCCTTCCCCACCTACGGCCGCAACTGGGCAGACATCCACTATGTGTTCACCAACACAGGCAACTACAGCCATTGCCAGGTGTGGTTCTCACGCCTCGGCAAAGACGGCACATACACTTGTCTCGACAACTTCTTCCTCGCCGAGGTTGACGAAGGAAAGCCCACAGCTATCATGAGTCAAGAGTCGAGAGTCACGAATCAAGAGTCGCAGAACTACTACGACCTGCAAGGACGCAAACTACCCAACGCCCACAAGGGACTTTACATCAATAACGGAAAAACATATAAAGCCTACTAAAATGAAACTCTCAATTTTTAATTATACATTTTCAATTGTTTTAGCCCTTGTGCTCCTCACCTCCTGCAGCAGCGACGACTTTATCAGTGACCTCCAGCAGCAGAGCAATGAGCCAAATATCGTCAGCGCCACCATGATCATCGACGACTTTGAGGGCGACGACATGCAAACCACAAACCTCAAGACCAACATCACCGCCGAGGGTAAGTTCCTCTGGGCTCGCGGAGACCAGGTAGGCGTATGGCCCACCCTTGAGGACTATGAGGAACCCACCAGCTCACAGGTGCTGTTTACTGTAACGGAAGGCGCCGGCACAGCCTCCGCCACCTTTACCGGCAGCGGATGGGGACTGCTCCATAACCGCACCTACTATGCCTATTTCCCCTACAACGCACAGGCCCTCTCTAACAAGGTGACCAACAACTATCAGTCAGGACTGAACCAGATGTTCAACAACATGAGTCTTCACATCGGTGTCAACGACTTTATGTATGCATCTGCCACCACGCCTGACGAGGGCAACGAGGCTCAATTCCAGTTCCACCACATGGGTAGCATCATGCGCATAGTCATCACCCTACCCGCCAAGGCAGCATCCACCGTCTTCAAGGTTTTAACCCTCAAGACTGCCGATGGCAAGAAGGTGTTCCCCTTGCAGGTGACCTTCAATCCCGTTGATCCTGAGCCAGTGGAGACACCCGTCACATTGACATCCACCCTCACCCTCAATCTCGGAATGAGCGGCAACGGCTTCAAGCCCAGCAGCAACACCATCACCGCTTGGTTCCTCACCGGCGCTACCGATCTCACCGGTACCAACATACATGTAAGCCTAAGCAACGCCACCGACACCTACTCCGGCACCTTCGAAGGCAAGCTGCAGCAGGCAGGCCATGCACGCACCTATAATGTCACGGCCGAGGAGGGCGAGATAGCCGCAGACTATGTAGATATGGGTACCGAGGTGATGTGGGCACGCTGCAACCTCGGCGCAGAGTCGCTTGAGAACTTTGGCAACTTCTACGCCTGGGGCGAAACAGCCCCCTACTACACCTCCCTCGATATTACCGAGACAGGCACCTCCGCCGTCTTCAACGCTATCAAGTGGGCAGACGGCCGCACGGCGGGATACGCGTGGTCTAACTATTTCGACACCACATCATCGTCGGGCTCCTCATTCAAGACTTACACCAAGGACAATCAGGTACTCGCCCTCAAGGACGATGCTGCCAACGTGGCCCTCGGAGGCAAGTGGCGCATGCCCACCACCGAGGAAGTAGTTGAGCTCCACAACGTCTGCACACTGCAAAACGCCACCGTCAAGGGTGTAAGAGGCGTGCTCTTCACCAGCACCATCACTGGCAATACACTGTTCATCCCCGGTAACGGCCATTTCAGCGGCACTACCTACACCAGCTCCAACAGCTACCGCCTCTGGAGCAGCACGCTCAGCAGTGGCAAGGAAGCCTACGGATGGTATAACACCTACACCGCTCCCGACAACGAGAACATGCAGTATAAGTCAGAACGCAACCGCGGATTCGGCATACGTCCTGTCTTTGACCCCAAGATGTTAGAAAAGATTGCTCCACTCCCGCGCGTACCATATTTATATATTATAGTGTATGCAAGACGATTGGCTTAACAAATCTCTCGGCCTCAGCGAGGATGTATATGCCTTG
>JAFZUB010000081.1 GCA_017618515.1 Bacteroidaceae bacterium | reverse complement strand
GTGAGTTTGTAACCTATTGGCGTGGTGGAGAAAAGTACGTCGTCATCGTAACTGTTCTTAACGCCCAGGTATTGCTCCTTAACTACATTTTTGAATGCCCAGTGGTCGTCATCCACTTTCTCTGCAATCCACTGAAACCCCACTTCATCAGCATCGAAGTCGCCCCAATAGACAAACTGCTCGCCCCAGCCTATTTTGTAGCTGCTGAGCAAGCACGACATTCCCTTGGGTTTGCCCGTCTTATTGCCGGAATACAGGGTGCGGTCACTGATTAGGAAGTATGCCTTGCCGTCTTGCAGGTCCTCGGCATAAAAGATGCGCGTATATCCATCTATTAGGTTCTGCGCCTGTGCGCCCATGTTGCCGAACAGGGTTATGAGCGTTGCAAAGAGTAGTAAAAATGCATGTTTCATACTGTATTTTTTTTGTGTTATTATTTACGACGCGAAATTAATCATTCTAACTGATACTGCAAAGTTTTTCACTTGGATATATATTGTTCTAGATTTTTTTCGTAACTTTGCTTGAAAATAACTGTTAGCTTGTATGCCTGACATCGTAATACACGAAAGCAGCCCGTCACAACCGCCTTTTATGGACCGTCTCAATGCGCAGCAGCGCGTGGCGGTAGAGTGCATCAACGGTCCGTCACTTGTGGTGGCAGGCGCGGGCAGCGGCAAGACAACGGTGCTCACAACCAAGATAGCCTACCTGCTGACTCAAGGCATCGCGCCATGGAACATATTGGCGCTGACATTCACCAATAAGGCTGCGCGTGAGATGCGCGAGCGCATAGAGGGAATGGTAGGCGTGGTTGAGGCTCGCTCGCTCTGGATGGGCACTTTTCACAGCATCTTCAGCCGCATACTGCGTAAAGAGGCTTATGTGTTTGGCTTCGACAGCCAGTACACTATCTATCAGCCGAGCGATACGCGGTCGTTGCTGAAGGCTATTGTCAAGGAGAGAGGGCTTGACGACAAGGTGTATAAGCCGCAACTGCTGGCAGCTAACATATCACAGGCGAAAAACATGCTTGTTACACCCAAAAAGTACAGGCAGAGCCATGAGGCCTACACTCGCGATGATATGGAGCGCATACCGCTGACGGGAGAGATATATGAGGAGTATTTCAACCGCTGCCACAAGGCCAACGCGATGGACTTCGATGACCTGTTGCTTTACACATATCTGCTCTTCGACGCCTACCCGGAGGTAAGGGAGAGATATGCCGACAAGTTCAAGTACATACTCGTGGACGAGTTTCAGGATACCAACTACGCGCAGTTCGTGATTCTTGACCAGCTGGCGGGCGTACACAAGAACATTTGCGTGGTGGGCGACGATGCGCAAAGCATCTACAGCTTCCGTGGTGCTCGCATCGATAACATCTTGAACTACGATCGAGTATTCGCTGGTACTAAGGTATTTAAGCTTGAACGAAATTACCGTTCTACACAGAACATAGTCAACGCTGCCAACAGTCTGATACAGCATAATGAGAACCAGATCCGCAAGACTATATACAGCGAAAATGAGGAAGGCTCACCGATAATTCTCAATGAGCTCACAAGCGATATAGAGGAGGGCGCAGCAGTATGTCAGCGCATCAAGACACTGCATCGTGAGGGAGTGAAGTACTCTGAGATGGCCATCCTTTATCGCACCAACGGGCAGAGCCGAATATTGGAGGAGAGTCTGCGCAAGAACTCTATACCTTATATTATATATGGTAGCAACTCATTCTACGAGAAGAAGGAGATACGCGATGTGATGGGCTACCTACGTCTCATTGTCAATCCTAACGATGAAGAGGCTCTGCGACGCATAATCAATTTCCCTGCAAGAGGTATCGGCGACACAACGGTCAGCAAAATATTCACATGTGCCCAAGAGCATGGCACCAGTGCATGGAATGTGGTGCAGCAGCCCGACCTCTACGGCCTCGATGCCAGTGCAAGCACAAAGAGCAAGTTGCAAGCCTTTGCCGCCATGATAAGAGGCTTTGTGACAGACCTCAACGGAGCCGATGCCTATCAACTGGGACAGCGTGTGCTGAAGGAGAGCGGACTGATGGAGCAAGCTATGGCCGACCGCAGCGCTGAGGGCAAAGAGGTAATGGACAACTACTCCTCGCTGCTCAGCGGCATGAGCCAGTTTGTGGATAGTCAGCGTGAGCAGGATGAGGCTTTCTCAGTGGGAATGATTGACTACCTGCAGGAAGTGGCACTACTTACCGACTCTGACAAGGATGAGGGCGACGGCGATGCAGTGCGCATGATGACAGTGCATATCGCCAAGGGGCTGGAGTTTGACGTGGTGTTTGTCACAGGCTTGGAGCAAGGCATCTTCCCCAGCGCTCAGTGCCTCACGCCCAAAGAGTACGAAGAGGAACGGCGACTATTGTTCGTGGCTATCACACGAGCAAGGAAACGCTGCTATGTGTCAAATGCCAAGACTCGATTCCGCTTCGGCAAGTCCGATTGGTTTGAGCCTAGCGAATTTCTTAAAGACATTGACCCGAAGTATATCTATCAGGAGAGTTCCAGTCGCGACGTGAGACGACAGAACTTCAACGAGTATATCGACTTTGACGAAGAAAGAAATGCGCTGTTTAAACCACGCAGCACTTATAGGACACATCAAGAATATAGACCAAAGAAACTGCGCTCCGCAGAAGTATCCTATAACCGGCCACTAAAGCCCTTGCGGTCGCAGAGTAGGGCGGCGACATCCACAGGACTCCAGACCGCACGTGTGCAGAATGGCGTGATAAGCGTAGGGTCGAGAGTGGAACACGCCACCTTCGGAGTTGGCACAGTACTACGCATTGAGGACAATATGACGGGGTTAAAAGCCGTTATTAATTTTGTGAACTGTGGCGAGAAGACTTTGCTGTTGAAATATGCGAAACTGAATATTATTGACTGAGCATCAGATGAGTAGAAAGAGAAAACCGCTTCCACTGCTGGAAGACATCGAGATAACAGGTTTTGCCGCGGAGGGCAAGGCTATCGCCAAGGTCAACGACATGGTGGTATTCGTACCGTGGGTGGTGCCTGGCGACGTATGCGACCTGCAGGTGGTGCGAAAGAAGCATAGCTTCATGGAGGCTAAAGCAGTGCAGCTCAAACATAAGAGTGATGAGCGAGTAGAACCTCGCTGCAAGCATTTTGGCGTATGTGGAGGCTGCAAGTGGCAGTGCCTTGACTATGAACGACAGCTCCACTACAAGCAGCAGCAAGTGGTTGATGCCCTGACTCGCATTGGCAAGGTGGAACTGCCAGAAGCAATGCCCATAATAGGTAGTCGTAACACTTTCGGTTATCGCAACAAGCTTGAGTTCAGCTTCTCCAACAAGCGCTGGCTCACTGACGAGGACATCAGCCAAGGCATAGAATACAGCAATAAAAACGGTGTGGGCTTTCATATAACTGGAGCCTTTGACAAGGTGCTTGATATAGAGGAATGCCATCTGATGGACAACATACAGAATCGGGTGCGCAACGGCGTGCGCGACTATGCTCTTGAACATGGACTCTCCTTCTTTGACCTTCGTCAGCAGACAGGGCTACTGCGTGATATGATATTCCGCACCTCGAACTCTGGTGAGGTGATGCTCACCATGCAGTTTCACATCATCTCGGCCGAGGAACAGCAACAGGCCGATGCCCTGATGGACTGGATATGCAACACATTTAGTGAAATCACTACGTTTGTGTGGGTCAACAATCTGAAGTGCAACGACACCATGGGTGACCTTGAAGTCAATATCTACAAGGGTTCTGGCTTTGTGTATGAGCTAATGGAAGACCTGCGCTTCAAAGTCGGCCCCAAGAGTTTCTATCAGACCAACAATGACCAAGCCTATGAGCTATACAAGGTGGTGCGCACTTTTGCAGGCCTCAGTGGCAATGAGTTGGTCTATGACCTATACACTGGCACTGGCACTATCGCCAATTTTGTGGCACGTCAGGCAGCCAAGGTTATAGGAATCGAGTACGTGGAGGACGCGATTAAAGATGCTCGCATCAATGCAGAACTCAATGGCATCAACAACACTCTCTTTATCGCAGGCGATATGAAGGATGTCCTCACTGACGAGTTTATCGCTTCTTACGGCCGCCCTGATGTGATAATCACTGACCCTCCACGTGCCGGCATGCATAGCGATGTGGTGCAAACCATCCTCAATGCTGCTCCTCTGCGCATAGTGTATGTGAGTTGCAATCCTGCCACACAGGCACGAGACTTGCAGATGCTTGACGCCAAGTATAGAGTGGCGGCCTATCAACCAGTGGACATGTTTCCTCATACACACCACATCGAGAATGTGGCACTATTAGTTAAGAGACCATAATTGCATACAGGTTTATGGACAAGAGATACGACGCTGTGATATGTGGCAAGCTGCAGGGCTTTGCTCGCAATGCTGACTGGGCAGGCATGCTTGCCTATCTGCAGGGGCTGAGCAACTCGGCCTTTCGCACTGCGTCGTATGTGCTGGCAGAACATGTGTTACCGCCCTTGGTGGCTGACCGATATTGGGAGTGCTTCCACACTGTAGCACTCACCAATACCAAGGCTTTCCTTATGACCTTCCTTAAGGCCGCATTGCAAAAATACCACGAAGAGACTCTTGATTTCCAGAATTGCTACTTCATAGACTTTGCTTGGACAACAGTAGGGGAGAGCGTAAGTCTCGATCGCCAGAAGACGCTCAAAGCCATACTGCCCGTGCTACGCTCTTCTACCGAGGTGCAGGGAGTGCTCGACGCCTTCTGCGGCACAGACAATGAGCGCAAACTAAATTATCTCGTGTTTGCAGACGAGAGCATGGCATGCTACTATGTGATATTCTGTTTGCTGCGCCAGATAGACCACACGCCAGAACAGCAGGTGAAGATGCTGCGGCAGATAATACGTCGGTCCACACCGTTGGCATACAACTTCGTTAGTATAATGCGCGCCTACTTCGGGCTAGAACAACTAAAGGGTAGCTACTCGCTCAACCTGCAACCCTACGAACTCTCTCGAATAGAGAATGGCTACGATGCTTTCTTGCAAGTAATGAATAAGATAAAATAACCAACTCCTAATTCCTAACTCTTAACTCCTAACTCTTAACTCCTAACTCCTGTGTTTTCCAGTATCCCTGAACTCGACAAATCGATAACGCTGGCCCTCAACGGCAGCGACTCCATTCTGATGGACAGCATAATGATGATTATCACCAGCACCATTGTGTGGATACCTATTGGCATATTTCTGCTGTACTATATCTACATAAAGTGCGGCATTAAGACCATGCTGCTTGTGCTGGGTGGAATGTTGCTCTGCGTCTTGCTGGCCGACCTTATGTCGTCGATGGTGTGCAAGCCGCTCTTTGCACGATTTCGTCCGAGCAACGAACCCTCGTTGGAAGGTATGATAGATCTAGTCAATAATTATCGTGGCGGAAGGTACGGTTTCTTTTCTGCTCATGCCGCCAATACCATGAGCATAGCTGTATTTCTTTCTCTACTACTACGTCGCATACCCATAGTGCTGTTACTCATCGTATGGTCGCTGCTCAATTGCTGGTCCCGACTTTATCTTGGTGTACATTATATGGGCGACATACTAGTGGGCCTCGTGTGGGGCACATTGGTAGGGTGGGGCGTCTATCTCCTGTTGAGGCGCTACACTGGTCGCCAACTCGACATCAATACTCAACCGATGGTGGCGGCCATGCTGCTTACCTTTGCTTTCATTGGTGTCATAGCGCCATTTTTGACGCCCAAATAAAGAAAAAGAGACGATTTTGATTATCTCACTATAAAAAAGAAAAAAAACTACCAACTCCTAACTCCTAACTCCTAACTTTTTTGTACTTTTGCAATCCGTGTGTTAACATAACAGACTATAAACGCTAAACTATCAACTATTAACTTAATAATATGGTTTACACAAAAGAAGTAGAAAACATGTGTTGCGTGGCCAAAGGCCCCAACCATGGTCCTGCCCCAATCCCTGAAGAAGGCAAGTGGGTACAGGCAAAAGAGATTAAAGACATTTCTGGCTTCACTCATGGCATCGGCTGGTGTGCACCACAGCAGGGTTGCTGCAAGCTCAGCCTCAATGTCAAGGAAGGCGTTATCGAGGAATGCCTCGTTGAGACTATCGGCTGCTCTGGCATGACCCACTCTGCTGCTATGGCCAGCGAGATTCTGCCCGGTAAGACTATCCTTGAGGCTCTCAACACCGACCTCGTGTGCGACGCTATCAACACTGCCATGCGCGAGTTGTTCCTCCAGATTGTCTATGGTCGCACCCAGTCCGCTTTCTCCGAGGGCGGTCTCACCGTAGGTGCAGGTCTTGAAGACCTCGGCAAGGGCCTTGTCAGCCAGGTAGGTACCCTCTATGGCACCAAGGCTAAGGGCACACGTTACCTTCAGCTTACTGAGGGCTACATCACCAAGATGTATCTTGACGCAGACAATGAGGTCTGTGGCTATGAGTATGTTCACATGGGCAAGTTCATGGATGCCATCAAGAAGGGCACACCTGCCGACGAGGCACTCAAGGCTGTGACTGGCACCTATGGCCGCACCAAGGCTGAACAGGGAGTTGTTAAATCTATTGACCCACGCAAAGAATAGTACAGCTATGATACGAGAAGTGAAATTTGAATCGCAGGACCGCCGTATGGCTCAGGTGCTCGCCGCCCTTAACGCTAACGGCATTTCGTCCATCGAAGAGGCCAATCAGATTTGCGACGCAGCAGGCCTTGATCCCTATAAGACATGTGAAGAGACCCAGCGTATCTGCTTTGAGAACGCTAAGTGGGCATACGTAGTAGGTTCCGCCATCGCCCTGAAGAAGGGTTGCAAGAATGCCGCTGATGCAGCTGAGGCTATTGGCATCGGCCTGCAGGCTTTCTGCATCCCCGGCTCTGTAGCCGACGACCGTAAGGTAGGCCTTGGCCACGGCAATCTGGCCGCTCGCTTGCTTCGCGAGGAGACTGAGTGTTTTGCTTTCTTGGCAGGCCACGAGTCATTCGCAGCTGCCGAAGGTGCCATCAAGATTGCTGAGATGGCCAACAAGGTACGCCAGAAACCTCTCCGTTGCATCCTCAACGGACTGGGTAAGGACGCTGCTATGATTATCAGCCGCATCAACGGCTTCACCTATGTGCAGACCAAGTTCAACTACTTTACCGGTGAGCTTGAGGTCGTAAAGACCAAGGCTTACAGTGACGGTCCTCGTGCTAAGGTTAACTGCTACGGTGCTGACGATGTACGCGAAGGCGTAGCTATCCTTTGGAAGGAGAACGTTGATGTCAGCATCACTGGCAACTCCACCAATCCCACTCGCTTCCAGCACCCTGTAGCTGGCACTTATAAGAAGGAGCGCATCCTTGCCGGCAAGCCTTACTTCTCAGTAGCAAGCGGTGGTGGCACAGGTCGCACCCTTCATCCTGACAACATGGCAGCAGGTCCCGCTTCTTATGGTATGACCGACACCATGGGGCGTATGCACTCTGACGCACAGTTTGCTGGCAGCTCATCTGTACCTGCACACGTAGAGATGATGGGCTTCCTCGGCATCGGCAACAATCCTATGGTGGGCTGCACCGTAGCATGTGCCGTTAACGTTAGTCTTGCACTGAACAAATAATATTACATATATTCCTCCTTGAGGCGGACAAGAGCAATTGAGTTCTTGTCCGTCTTTTTTTGAAAATCTCATTGCATTTCTTCCGTATATTTTCCATTATTTTCGTAACTTTGCTCCATCAAATATGTAATACGACACATAGTATATGAAATGGTTATTGGCTATAATGGTGACAGCCGCACTATGCATGGGCTGCAAAGATGAGGTGGATGAATCAGACCTCTACACATTCAAGGGGCAGACAGTCACATCCTATTTGGAGGAGTCAGACAATTATTCCGACTTCGCCTATATTTGCTCGCGAGTGAAACTGAGCAGAAAGAGTGAGTCAAATGTGTCTCAGCTGCTCTCCGCTCGTGGCAACTACACAGTTTTTGCGCCAACTAACGACGCGATACATCGGTATGTTGACTCGGTGTTTGTAACCAAGGATTATGACATCACCCAGTTGCCTGACTCTGTGGCAGAATATATCGTTCGCAATGCAATTATCGATAACGGCAATGCGGCGGCATACCTGACGACAGATTTTCTGGTGGGACCACTGGAGAAGACAAACATGCAGGATCGATACATAACCGTGAGCTATGCTAACGACTCGGCAACAGGCCATGCAACCACACTCATCAACGAGCACTCGCGCATTATCAGTCCTGACGTGGAAGTTTCAAACGGCGTTGTTCACGGTATCGACAAAGTGATGATGATGTCAAACGCCTATCTGCCGGATTTGATAGAACAGACTGACAACCTTAAAGTCTTTGCCTACCTCCTGCGCCAGACGGGCTGGGACACAAAGATGATGCAGTACCGGGACGAGGATTATGAGCAGAACCATGAAGAGTATGGCACCGACATCAACGGCAACGCCTATCCTTACCCCGCCCACCGCTATATAGGCTATACTGCATTTGTTGAGCCCGACAGTGTATTTGTGACTAAATGGGGCATCCCTGAGCCCGTAGTGGAGAATGGCATCCTGGTAAATGGCTCCGACATTATGGAGATAATCTCGCGTAAGTGTGCAGAAATATATACTGATGCTACCGATGCCAATCTGCGCAGTGAGGAGAATGCGGTGAACCAGTTCGTAAGCTACCACCTGCTGCCAGAGCGACTGACACTCGACAAACTTGTGGTGCACCATGCAGAGATGGGCTATGCCTACAACACACCCACACAGTTAAGCATCGACTGTTTCGAGTACTATGAAACGATGTGTACTAGCCATCGTCGACTGGTGAAGCTGACTGAAGGTAAGCAGACCGAAGGCAAGCGCATCAACCGCCACTGCAAGTACAAAACAGACGTGTCGAGAGGAGAATTCTATGAAGAGTACGATGTTGATCGCCCGGGCATCCTGATAATGGAGAGCAATGGAGGACGTATCAACAATGCCCTTAACGGTTTCTACTACACTATCGATGATGTGCTGGTGTACGATAAGGATGTGCCCAATGTGGTGCTTAATGATCGCCTGCGATGGGACGTCAGTTCGTTGCTGCCAGAGCTCATGACAAACGGCTACCGTCTCGTCTCGGATAATCAGTCAAGACCATTCCCCGCAGGCTATTTCAGCACAATGACCACCACCGAGGCATGTCGTTTCTGGTATATGCCGTACTACTCGTCAACAGTAGATAACTATCAGGGTGACGAACACAATGTGCGCGGACAGTATGATATGACGCTCCGCCTACCGCCAGTGCCTTACTATGGCACCTTTGAGTTGCGTATCGCAGCGCCGATGAACACAACATTTGGTATGGCACAGCTCTATCTGGGCACAAACCCCAACAATCTTTCGCCCATCGGACTACCTCTCGATCTGCGACAAGACTACTCTAAACCGAATATCGGTTGGGAGCAGGATACTGAGGACTGGGAGCACAACTACGAGAACGACAAAGTACTACGCAATCACGGATTTATGAAACCGCCATACGGTTTGAGGCCCAGGGCGGCATAACGCTCGCGGACTTCCTTGTGGAGAACCGGGTCTATGTTGACGGCATATGTCTCGATAAGGTCACGG
>JAFZUB010000080.1 GCA_017618515.1 Bacteroidaceae bacterium | reverse complement strand
TACATCGACCGCTCCACCATCTACACCGTCAGCCAGCTGCCGGAGCTAAGAGCCGAGGACGGAGGAGTGCCCTATGTGCAGCTCAAAGGCCGCATCAGCGACGTGTCGGAAGAAGGGGTGGGGCGCAGCCATCGTCTGGAGGCACTCTTCTCCGACGACACCGGCTCTGTGCGACTCGTATGGTTTGCGGGTATCAGCTACATAAAGAAGTCGTTGCGCAAGGATGTGGAATATCTGCTGCTGGGCAAGCCGGCGCTGTTTAACCTCACCTATAGCATCACCCATCCAGAGCTGGAATTAGTAGAGTCAGGAGCCAATGGCCAGTCGTCAACAGCCAGTGGTCAATCCTTGCGCATGCACCCCGTCTATCATACCACCGAGCGAATGAAGCGACAGAACATCAACTCCCGCTTTATAGAGCGGCTGATAGTCGAGGTGTTTCGTCAACTGGGCACAGAGCGCGTGGCTGACACACTGTCCGACGAGATGCGCCTGCAATACAATCTTATTCCTCTCCACGATGCCTTGCGTAGGGTGCATCTGCCCGCCAATATGCAGGAGGTGCCCATGGCGCAGTATCGTCTTAAGTTTGAGGAGCTCTTTTTCCTGCAGCTCGGCATCTTGTCGTATGCCCGCAAGCGCAACGGCAAGTATCGCGGCTTCATCTTCAGCAAGGTGGGCGAGCTGTTCAGGCGTTTCTATAACGAGGTGCTCCCGTTTCAACTCACTGGTGCCCAGAAACGCGTGATGCAGGAGATACGCAACGACCTTGTCAGCGGTCAGCAGATGAACCGTCTGCTGCAGGGCGATGTGGGCAGTGGCAAGACAGTGGTGGCGCTGATGACCATGCTATTGGCCATCGACAACGGTTTCCAGGCATGCATCATGGCTCCCACCGAGATACTCGCCGAGCAACACTATGCCACCATCTCGCGTATGCTTGCTCCGCTGGGTGTCAGCATCGAGCTGCTTACCGGCATTGTCAAGGGCAAGCGGCGCACCAAGATTCTCACCGACCTGCGTAGTGGCGAACTGAAGGTGATAGTCGGCACCCATGCCCTGCTGGAGGACAATGTGCAGTTCAGCAACCTGGGCTGCGCCATCATCGACGAGCAGCACCGTTTCGGCGTGGAGCAGCGTGCCAAGCTGTGGCGCAAGAACACCAATCCCCCCCATATCCTCGTCATGACCGCCACACCCATACCTCGCACACTTGCTATGACCGTCTATGGCGACCTTGACGTGAGCATCATCGACCAGATGCCACCGGGCCGCAAGCCCATCAAGACAGTGCATCTCTACGAGCAGCGTCAGGAGCACCTCGAGCAGCTCATCCGCCGCGAGGTGGCAGACGGCCATCAGGTCTATGTGGTCTATCCGTTGATAAAGGAGAGCGAGAAGATGGACTTGCGCGATTTGGAGCAGGGCTTCTCCGTCCTTTGCGACACCTTCCCCGACCTGCGCATAGGCAAGCTCCACGGCAAGATGCGCGACCAGGACAAGAACGAGATAATGCAGCTCTTCCTCGACCGTAAGCTCGACATCCTCGTCTCCACCACCGTCATAGAAGTGGGCGTCGATGTGCCCAACGCCTCAGTGATGGCCATCATCAATGCCGACCGCTTCGGACTGGCGCAGCTCCATCAATTGCGCGGCAGGGTAGGGCGCGGTGCCGAGCAGAGCTGGTGTGTGCTCGTCACCGACTACAAGCTCGCCGACAACACCCGCAAGCGAATGGAGATAATGGTCAGCACCACCGACGGCTTTGTCATTGCCGAGGAAGACCTGCGCCTGCGTGGCCCCGGCGACCTGGAGGGTACCCAGCAGAGCGGCCTCTTCCTCAATCTTAAGATGGCCAACCTCGTGCGCGACAATGCCATCCTTGAGACTGCCCGCGAGGCAGCCATCTATCTGCTCGACAGCGACCCTGAGCGCAGCCATCCCGACAATGCTCCCACATGGCAACATCTCACTCAGCTTCGCGACACCCCCGTCGATTGGTCGTCGATCAGTTAAATTTTCAGTTATAGAAGTTATCGCTTCGCTCCGAAGTTAACGCTTGCTACGCAAGCTAGAAGTTAAAGAAGTTAGAGAAGTTAAAGACAATACTCCCGCCTCAATCAAATCATCGACTATTGTCGAACGAATATAATGCATTTACCTTGTAACTCGCCCTATAGGGAGAGTTGAGAGGGTCTTGCGCGATAACTTCTGAGGAGCCGCAGGCTCCGGTAACTTCGATAACTTCTAGCAGCCGCAGGCTGCGATAACTTCTACTCTTTCTTCTTGCGTATCTCCGTGGAGGAGATATTGTACAAGGGCATATCCAAAAACGTTACATTGGGAGGTAGGGTAGCGACATCAATCTCGCTGCCCTTGCGCGGATAAATAATAATAGGAGTAGAGAGCAAAATCTCCTCCGCATTTTTCCATTTTTCAAAAATCAGCCAGTTGTCGGCGCCGATGAGCAGCGAGAACTCCACATCGGGGTAAGCCTTGCGCAGTCGGCGCAGTGTGAGGTAAGTGTAGGACGGCTTGGGCATGTGAAACTCAAAGTCGCAGGCCTTCACGCCCTCAATTCCTTCCACGGCCTTGCGCACCAAAGCGAGGCGCTGGTCGTCAGGCATCAGGTCGGAGTCCTTCTTGAGCGGATTGCGCGGGCTGACCATCAGCCACACCTCGTCCACGAGGCCGCTCTCCACCACGCTCTTGGCTATGGCTACATGGCCGTAGTGCACAGGGTTAAACGAGCCCCCGAAAATGGCTATTTTTTTTTTAACTCTTGAACTCTTGAACTCTTGAACTTTTGAACTTATAGTGTCCACCACCTCTTTCTGCGCAGTCTCGAGGTCGTCGTTGGTGATGACGATGTCAAACTGCGGAGCAAAGGTCAGCTCGTAGGCGGCCTTGTCGATGCGCTGCTGTATCTTCT
>JAFZUB010000079.1 GCA_017618515.1 Bacteroidaceae bacterium | reverse complement strand
CATGTAGTAGCTGAGGAGGTCTTTCACCTGGTCGGTCTTGTGCAGACTCACCTGCTCGAGCCTTATGTCGGGACCGATAAACTCCTTGAACTCATCAGGAGATATCTCGCCGAGACCTTTGAATCGCGTTATCTGCGGGTCGGGCCCCAGCTCGTTGATGGCGCTGAGGCGCTCCTCCTCCGAATAGCAGTAGCGGGTGATATACTCTGAGCGCTCGTTGCTGTTGCGCTTCTTGAGCAGCGCGGCACCTGCCGCGTCGTCGTCAATCTTCGGCGCCTTGGCTGCGGAGCGCACCTTCTTCTTATTGTTGCGGACGCGGAAGAGTGGTGTCTGCAATATATACACATGGCCCTTCTTGATAAGATCGGGGAAGAACTGGAGGAAGAATGTCAGCATCAGCAGGCGTATGTGCATGCCATCGACATCGGCATCGGTGGCCACGATGACCTTGTTGTAGCGCAGTCCGTCGAGTCCGTCCTCGATGTTAAGCGCAGCCTGCAGCAGATTGAACTCCTCGTTCTTATACACCAACTCCTTGCTCTCGCCGTAGCTGTTGTAGGGCTTACCTCGGAGACTGAACACGGCTTGTGTCTGCGCGTCGCGGCACTTGGTGATGGAGCCGCTGGCGGAGAGTCCCTCGGTAATGAATATCGCGGTGTCGAGGCGCGGGTCGTTGTCGGACTCCTCTGCCCCACGTCGTGACTTGGGAGCGGGGTCGTTATAGTGGACGATGCAATCGCGCAGCTTGGGATTGTTGATGTTTATCTTCTTCTGCTTCTCCTTGGCTGCCTTCGACACCACGCTGGCCATCGCCTTGCGGTCGCGCTCCGACTCCTGAATCTTTTTCTGTATCTCTTCCGCCGTCTCAGGATGCATGTGGAGATAGTTGTCGACGTTCTTCTTGATGAAATCGCCCACAAACTTGTTGACACTCACTCCCGACAGTGGGAAGGGTTTGCCCGATGTGTCTTTCTCAGGCGCCATGGTGAGCGAGCCCAGCTTTATCTTGGTCTGGCTCTCGAAGGTGGGGTCTATCACCCTTATCGCTATGGCAGCGACCAGTCCGTTGCGAATGTCCACGGGCTCATAATTCTTGCCGAGGTGCTCTTTGATTACCTTGGCAATATGCTCCTTAAAGGCGCTCTGGTGGGTACCGCCCTGTGTGGTGTGCTGACCGTTGACGTAGGAGTAGTATTCCTCGCCGTTCTGGTTGGCATGGGTGAAAGCTATGTCTATGCCGTCGCCCCTGAGATGCACTATGTCGTAGAGGGCGGTGTTGGTCATATTGTCGTTGAGGAGGTCCTCCAGTCCGTTGCGGCTGACGATGCGGTGATTGTTATAGATGATGGAGAGGCCTGTGTTGAGGTATGTGTAGTTGCGGAGCAGTCCCTCCACATGCTCGCTGCGGAACTTGAAGTTCTTAAACAGCGTAGGGTCGGGCTCGAAATAGATGTAGGTGCCGTTTTCCTCGTCGCTGCTGCCTGTGGTGTCGTCTGTCAGTTTGCCGCACTCAAACACCACTTCGTGGTACTGCCCCTCGCGGTAGCTGCGCGCCACAAATTTCTGGCTCAGCGCATTGACAGCCTTGAGGCCCACGCCATTGAGACCCACGCTGGCGGTAAAGACGGAGGTGTCGTACTTGGCACCAGTGTTAAGACGACTCACCGCGTTGAGCAGAGACCCCAGGGGGATGCCACGGCCATAGTCGCGCACCATGGCGCTGTGGTCGTCCTTCACCTCCACCTCGATGCGCTTGCCGAAGCCCTCGTTGAATTCGTCAATACTGTTGTCGATAGTCTCCTTGAGTAGCACATAGATACCGTCCTCGCGGTAGGAGCCGTCGCCGAGGCGGCCGATATACATACCCGGTCTGCGCCGGATATGCTCCATGTCTTCCAGGTGGATTATCGACTCGTCACCGTAGTTTATTTTCTTCTGTTCTTCCGACATTATTTATTCCTTATTTCCAATTTCCTTCGCAAAGCAGCGGCGACGCTTGTGCACCCTATTCTCCAGATACTGCCACTGCGACTGCACCTTATCGTTCACCTCCAGCTCGGGGTTGGTTTCGCCCCACTCGAAGCCCTTCTTGATATATATGGGTATGAGGTCGGCAAACATGATGGCGTTGACTCCCTTGCCCTGATACTCAGGCTTGATGGCTATCAGCAGGAGGTCGAGTATTGGCGGACGCTTGATAAACAGTGCTTTGAGCAGATGCCACCAACCGAAGGGCCATAGCTTGCCTTTGGCACGCTGCAGAGCCGTAGAGAGGGAGGCCATCGATATGCCCACGCCAACCAGCTCACCTTGTCCGTTTTCCACCAGGGTGACCATTTCGAGGTCGAGGATGGGCAGGTATTCGTTGATGTATTGGTCAATCTGTCCCTTGGTCATCTCGGAGTAGCCGAACAAGGGCTTGTAGGCCTCATTTACAAGGTCGAATATCTTATAGCCGAGTCCCGTGCGGCGTATCTCCTTCACACTGCGCAGCTTGCGCACATGGAGGTTCAGACGCTGCATCACGATGCGGGCAATCTTCTCGTACTGCTCGGGCAACCGCTCGGGCACCTTCAATTGCATCTCTATCCAGTCGGCCATCTTCGTCAGTCCCAGCTGCTCCATGTGATGGGGGTAGTAGAGGTAATTGTAGATGGTGGCCATCGTACTCAGTTCGTCATAGCCTTCTATCAGCATGCCCTCGGCATCCATGTCGGTGAAGCCCAGCGGGCCCTCCATGGTAGTCATGCCGTGCTCGCGGCCCCACTGCTCCACAGCGTCGAGCAGAGCGCGGCTCACGTCGAGGTCGTCAATGAAGTCTATCCAGCCGAAGCGCACCGCCTTCTTGCTCCAGGTGTTGTTAGCCTTATGGTTGATGATGGCAGCCACACGCCCCACTATCTTGTCATCGTGGTAGGCGAGGAAGAACTCCGACTCGCAAAACTCATAAGCGGGGTT